>JBDTXZ010000017.1:0-14854 GCA_040005935.1 bacterium
GTGGGCACCGCGATCTCCGCCTTTCCGGACGTGACCAGTTCGCTGATGACCTGCTCACGCAGCGTGGTGTTGGTTGGATCGGCGTTCATCAAGCCGACAAGCGCCTGCAGCGCATTGATCGTGTCATGTTTCTGCTTGTACGCGTCGTACTGTAGCTGGTATGCGATCCGGCTCGACTTGTCCAGATTCATGATCTCGCGCGTAACTGCGATGACTGAGTCCTTCCATGGTCCCGTCGAATCTGCGGACGTCTTCATGTTGGCATATGCGCTCGCCAAGCACAGTCGCAGGATCGTCGACTTCGGGTAGCTCGTCATGCCCTTGCGCGCCGCCGCGACTGCGACGGCATTCGTGTTGGCGCGAATACCGTTCTCGCAAGCCTGGTTATCTGGAATCTGCTTGCGCGCCTTGTCGTACTCGTTCACGATCTGCTTCGCCGCGTCGCCGAAGTCCTTGACGTCGAGATTCGTAACGAGCGGCTGCGAGAGTGACACGTCGCGCGGCAGGAACATGCGGGCGCTGACCCGGTAGCCTGCGCCGCTCTTCGCCACGGTGCCGTCGATGACTTCGTCGGCATGCACGAGTTTCGCCAGTTCCTTGATGTCGTTCGGGCTGAGCGCCGAATCCGGGCGGTAGCCGGATTGCAGCAGCGTCGCCTCGATGTCCTTTTTGCTGGTCGGCATCAGCTGGCGAATGCTGTACTCGCCCTGGATCCGGTTGCGCACCTCGTCGGCGAGCTTGACCCCGCCTTCGATGTCGCCCCGAAAGGCGGTGACGAGGACCTTCTTGGTATCCGGGCCGGGGACCTGCTGGCGCCCTTGGGCGCTGGCGACCGCCGGGATGGCCGTCGCGACGAGGGCCGCGGCCAGTCCAGCAACCTTGAGCACAGAGCGATGCGAAGCCTTCACAGTCGTAACCTCCAAAACGTTAAACAGATGTACACCTGATACGCCGCACAGGTCCGAACTCAACAGCGTACAACCACGGAATGGCGGGATTCCAGATATGGGCGAAGAGGGATTCGAACCCCCGACCCTCTCGGTGTAAACGAGATGCTCTAACCAACTGAGCTATTCGCCCGGCGAAACGCTTGCACGAGCGAGGCCAACGCCGGCCGCGCCCCCGTGTCAAATGTCGTGCAGTTGTCTGGAACGGCTCTGGTCGATCGACGTCCGAACTACTTGAGAATCGCTATCGGCACAAGGACGCAGTATCCCGCTACGAGCAAGATCGGTGCTATCGTCGTCCCGCCCCGTGCCAGATCGGCATAGCCGAGCAGTATCGTGACGGCCGCGATCCCCCACCAGAGCCATGGGCGTGCCTGCGATGTCGTATCCGTTTGTGCCATAAGGCATTAGTGTAGGCCGCCATTTCAGGGGTGTCAAGCGACCGGAGATACGATTAATCGTCTTTTAACTTGGGCGTCCTCCGAGATCCCGAACGGTTGCTCACCTACGGTTTTTTTCACCGTACACACCCCGGTATTGACTCGGCATGAGGGCCGCGAGCGCCTCCATGATCTGATCCGTATTGCGTGCGAGATCACTCGCCGTGAGCGCCGCGGGCAGCTGCATCGGTTCTCCGACGCGCACCGCGATCGTCGGCCGGGAGAGCCTGCGCAGTCGCCGTGGGAGGTGTTCGTGCCCAAAAGCGGCCACTGGAACGACGAGCGCGCCCGTCTGCGACGCAATGAACGCAGCGCCAGAGTGGCCCGTCTGCAGTATCCCCGAGCGGCTACGCGTCCCTTCCGGATTGATCGCGAGGGCACCACCAGCGCGCACAACGGCAACGGCCTGCGCGAGCGCTACCTCGTCGCCGGCGCCGCGCGCGACCCATATGGCATCCAGCATCTCCCGCACAAACCACCCCACCACCGGCTGATCCTGGAGGGACGCCTTCACGAAGCTGCTCATCCGCCGCGGCATGTAGCCGAACATCAGCAATGCGTCGAGGGCATTGACGTGATTTGCAACGAGCACGACGGGCCCGGTCAGTGGAATGCGATCGAGCCCCTGGATATCCACGCGCGCGAGTGCGCGAAGCACGGCCGAGGTCAGCGCAGGGCCGTTGCGGCGGAACCAGGAAGGGCGAATCACAACCGCCTCGGCACGGGGCACCTCTGCTCGTGCGAAGTCCAATGTCGGAGCTCGGGACGTGTTTCCATGGTCGCCGCCAAGCGGTGACTTCGGATTGGCCACCTCCACGTGCAGGTCCTTCGCTTCGCTCAGGACGTCAGCCGCTTCGCCGCCAATTGCCACCCGGATCAATTCCGCGACACCGGAGATGCTCGGCCCCTGCAGCAGCGTCATCACCGGAATATCCACGCCGAACTCGCGCTCCAGCCGATTGCGGAGCTCCACGGCCATCAAAGAATCGAGCCCGAGATCATTGAGTCGAGCATCTGCTTCAACCGTCGACGAACCGGTACCTAGCACGCGGGCGAGGTGCTCAGTGACCAACGCCAATAGCCGCGCGCCTCGCTCTGAAGACGTCGCGGCAAGCACCGATGCCCTGCCCTGATGTTTCTTGTCGGCCAGGCCGCCGGGACCCGGCGCATGACTCCTCGACGCCACCTCGACAAATCGTGCCGAGATCGTGTGGGTGCTTGGAAAGAAACCCCGCCACACTGGCCAGTCCACACGCATGACGCTCGCGTGCGTGTCGCCACCGCTCAGCAACTCGCCGAGTATCGCAAGCGCCTCGTCGGGCATCACTGGCGGATAGCCCTGCCGATCCAGGAACTCGCCGACCCGGTCGTGCCGAGCAACGTATCCCACGCCGCCAAGGCGCCCCCAATCGACGCACAATGCGGGCAGGCCTTGCGACGCACGCAACTGCGCAAGCGCTGGGAAAAAGGCGTTGGCCGCTGCGTAGTTCGACTGGCCTGGATTCCCGAAGACCGCCGCCGCGGATGAGAACATCACGAACCAGTCGAGCTCCATCCCCTCTGTGCCGCGATGCAGGTTCCACGCGCCCTCTATCTTTGGCGACATCACGCGCCGCATGCGCTCGAGCTCGAGCTGGGCGATAAATGAGTCGTCGAGCACCATGGCCATGTGCATGACGCCGCGCAGCGGCGGCATCGTGCGCGCAATGTCATCAAGGACGCGAATGACCTCACGTTCGCGCGTGACGTCGGCACACACTACACGCACGCATGCGCCTGCAGACTCGAGCCGCATCACGGCGTCGTGCGCCTCCTGCGTTGCCGCGCCGCTGCGGCCGAGCAGTACGAGATGTCGCGCGCCATGCTGCACCAGCCACTCTGCGACCACGAGCCCGAAGCCTCCCAGGCCGCCAGTCAGGAGGTACGTGCCGTCCCCCCGCACCGGCGGACTGCCGCTTGCTCGCGCGTCCGCCAGCTCCACCGTACGACCCTTGAATGCGACGACAAGCTTACCGGTGTGGCGACTCTGCGCCATCGTGCGGAATGCCGACGCGATGTTCATCGGTTCGTACGTCGTGATCGGGAGCGGAGTGAGTGAGCCGTCCGCGAATCCATCCACGACTTCGCGGAACACCTGCGTCACAACCTCGCTGCGATCGACGTCGATCGCGATGAGCGTGAGGTTGCGCGTAAAGTGGCGCAGGCCGATTTTGCTGTTCTGCCAGATGTCTCGACGCCCGATTTCCAGGAATCGTCCGTTGGCGCGCAGCACAGATAAGCCCTTCTCGATCGCCTGGCCGGGCAGCGTGTTGAGGACGATATCCACGCCCTCGCCACCAGTGATGCGCATGATCTCTTCGGCAAATGCGAGCGAGCGCGAATCCATCACGTGGTGCACACCGAGTGAGCGAACAAGCGCGCGCTTCTCCGGCGTGCCAGCGGTTGCGAAGACCTCGGCGCCAACGCGTTGCGCGAGTTGAATGGCCGCGAGTCCCACACCACCACTGGCGCTGTGGATGAGGACGCGCTCCCCCGCTTTCATCTTGGCGAGTGTATTCAGGCCGTAGTGCGCCGTTACGAAAACAAGCGGGATTGCCGCCGCCTGCTCAGCCGTCAGTGTGGGCGGGCGACGCACGACCGCTCCAGCAAACGTCGTGCAGAATGAGCCGAATGCGCTGCTGCCCAGGCCAAGCACGTCGTCGCCGACAGACACATTGGTGACGCCCTCACCGATGCGAACGACGCGGCCGGCAAACTCTCGGCCCAACGTCCACCCGCCATGACTCGCGTCCAGCGCGTGATCCGGCAGCATCCCCATGGCGAGCATGACGTCCTTGAAATTCAGCCCCGCGACCTCCACTTCAACTTCAACTTCGCCAGCGCGTACAACGCCGCGCTCGACGGCGCAATACTCGAGCGTGTCGAGCACACCTGGCGTGGCCACGCGCAGAGCAAAGGCCCGCTCTCCGGCGATCGCCGTGTGCGGCGCCCTCGCGCGCACATCGCGGCGATGCGCGAGACGCCGGACGTAGCGCCGCGTTCCTCGGAGCGCCACTTCGTCCTCCGTGCCAGTCAACAGTTCGTCGACGAGCAGTTCCGCGTCGAACGAGCCGTCCGCCGCCACGTCGATGAGCCGAGTGCGCATGTCCTGATGCTCGCTCATGACGACGCGTGCGAAACCCCAGAGTGGAGCCTGCGCAACGCGCGGCGCGTCACCATTGTTGGTCGCCTGCGCCCCGGCGGTGAGGAACGTGAGGCGAGTCGGCGCGTCGCCCTCGGTTCGCGAAAGCAGGGCGCGCGTCAGATGAAACGCCCCTTCCACACCGAGCTTCTGATCGTCCGCGATCGACGCGGCATCGGACTGCGGGTCGCTGGTTTCGTCCAGACTCCAACAGTAGAGCACTTCGTCGATTGAGCGAACGTCTCGCTGAGCCGCGACGATTGCTTCAATCTCGGCTTCGCCCGGACAATCCGGCCGCGGAACGAGTGTGGATTCGATCCCGTGTTCACGTAACGCTGTCGCAATGCGCGCAGCGGTCCCGTGCCTGTCGCCAAGTACGAGCCAGTGACGCTCGGCGTCAATTGCCCGGGCCTTGTGTGGTGCAGCGACTGGTTGCGCTGAAGCCTGCGCGATGATCACCGCGTGACCCGGTTGCCCGATCCGGTGCGGATCAGTCACGTCCGCCGTCGTTGCGAATCCGGCGTCGGCGAGCAGCGAGCGCCAGCGATCTGGCGTCAGGAGCGGGGACGAAGCGCCCGTTCGCGCGCCGTCCGAAAAGCGCCACCACCCGTCGGTCAGGCCGAAGATCAATTCGACCCATCGCGGCAAGCGCGTGGCTTCGAGGATGAGCGCCATGCCACCCGGCGCGAGCAGCTGTCGCGCATGCTGCAACGTCTGCGTCAGATCCGTTGTCGCGTGCAACACGTTCCCAGCGAGGACGACATCGAACGTGGCAGGTGCAAACCCCTGTGCTGCGGGATCCTTCTCGATGTCGAGGAGCTCGTACCGGATGAAGGGATGCGCAGCGAACTTGCGTCGTGCTTCGCGACCGAACACGGGCGAGATGTCGGTATGCACGTACTCAGCGCATTCCTTCGGGAGGATGTCGACGACATGTGCGGTGAGGGCACCAGTTCCCGCCCCTATCTCGAGCACGCGAATAGCGCGACCGGCGGGAACGCTCGCAACCAGTTGGGCGACGATAGCGGCCGCAGCGCCGTTGTACGCGCGGAGTACCGTAAAATCCTGATTGAGATGCTCGACGTCGGACAGGTCGCCGTTGGGAAACACGAGCTGTACTGACTCTTGCTCACCGCGCAACACGCGTGCGAGTCCGGCACCGCAGCGTGCAAGGAGCGCAAGTTCCGGCGCCATCCACGGAAAGTCGCTCGCAATTGCTTTCGCGCGTTCGTTCGGTGATTGAGCGCTGGGCGGGCGTACCACAAGGAACGCACCGCCGTCCGGCACGAGACACCCATCCTCAGCGAGCATCTCGATGAGGCGCGCGAACAGCCTGCCGTGTCGCTCCGCGATGCCGAGTTGCCGAGCCACATCCGCAACGACAATTCGCGCCCCGACGTTCCACTGCCATCCCAGCGTGCGCATCGCTTCTGCAACATGCGTCGTTGCCAACTCCTCCACGCGTGGCTGCACCGCCTCGTAATACCTGTCGTAACGGCCTGCGTCCAATGCGCTCGTGTTGTCGAACGTCGCGAGCGCCGCATGCGCGAGGGTAGCGGGTGACGGCAGAAACTCGGCCGGTGTTTCGCGACTCGTACCGCTGTCGAGCTGCCACTGAAATTGATAGACGATGTCGTCGTCGACGCGCGACACCGCCTCGCTTTCGTGAACCACACGCACGACGCAGCCAGTTGCTTCGCCAAAAATCGTTCCGGCATCGTCCATGAGGATTGCATCGCCCTCGACGATGCGATCCGTCCACGACGTCATGCGGACGTGCACCCAGAACTTTCCACTGGGCGGACGCGAATACAACCGAAAGCGACCTATTTCGACTGGCAGGTGGAGGCCCGCGTGTCCCGTCGGCATTGCCGTGAGGAATGTCTGAAGACACGAATCGAGCAGCACGGGATGCAACGGATACGCGCCGAGGTCGGCGGTAATTTCCGCAGGCGCTTCAACTCTCGCCAATGCCTCGTGCGTGCCGCCGAACAGCTGCGCGACGCCCTGGAAGGCCGTGCCGAGGTGAATGCCCTTTGCCGCGAGGTCTTGATAGAGATCGGCGACGGCCACCGCGCGCGTGCACCGCGCGCGAATCGCGGTGAGGTCCTGAGGCTCTGGCGCGGCGAAGTCGGCCTCACGTCGTACGCGCGCAGTGGCGTTGCGCGTCCAGGAGTCTTCGCGTGCTTCTGCGCGGCTATGAATCTCCACGCTGCCATCCGTGCGCAACGTCAGCTGGACTGTTTGCGCGCCGTCATTCGGAATGAAGAGAGGCTTGGCGAATTCGAGCTCTTCCACGACGACGCGTCCCTCACCCGGCAGGTCGGCTTCGCCTGCGATCATGGCAAGGACACCGAGCGCCGCGCCCGGCACGACAAGTGTTTCCTGCACGACGTGGTGCGCAAGGAATGGATAGCGCGCAACGTCGAGCGTCGATTCCCAACAGCCGTTGGCGCCGGGTTGACGGACGCCGAGGAGCGCGTTGCGTTGCGTCCCGAGCCGCTCTCGGAGTGCACGTGGCGACTCGTTCCAGTATCGCTGCCGTTGCCACGGATAATTCGGCAATCGCGCGACGTTTCCGCCGGCCCCCACCACGGCGCGCCATGCCACGCGCTCGCCAACCGAATACAGCGTCGCGAGTGAATGGTGCATCACGCGCATGTCGTCGTCCGCGCGGCGAATGGACGGGAGCACGATGCCCTGGCGGCTCACGTGCTGCAGCACTTCGGCAATCCCGCTTGCGAGCACTGGGTGCGGCCCAATCTCGATGAACCGTGATGCACCATCGGCAACGAGTGCCTGTGTGGCCGCAAGAAACTCTACCGGGTGCCTCATGTTCGTCCACCAGTACTCGGCGTCGAGCGGCCGCGATGTAGCGGCTCCCAAGACCGTGGAGTAGAACGGGATGACCGGTGCGCCGAATTCGATATCGCGAAGCGCGCACGCAAACTCACGCTCGAGGGGATCCATGTGCGGCGTGTGACACGCCATCTCCATGCGAACCGCGCGATGAAAGATCCCTCGTCCCGCAAGCACCTCCGACAGCTCGGTGACAGCTGCTATGTCGCCGCCGATGGTGATGGACGACGGCCCATTGACGCCGGCGATCCAGAGACGATTCGCGTAGCCTGCGATTGCGTCTTCACCCGCGCTACGCGAGAGGCCGACGGCAAGCATCCGGCCGGTTCCCGCCGCTTTGTGCTGAATGCGTCCACGATGATAGATGAGTCGTACCGCATTCTCCAACGAGAGCGCGCCTGCCACACACGCTGCGGCAACTTCACCCATGCTGTGTCCCACAACGGCACTCGGCGTGATGCCCCATGAGCGCCACACATCAGCAAGCCCCATTTGCACCGCGAACACAGCGGGTTGCAGAATGTTCGTCTCGTGAACGCGCGACGTCGCCTCGTCGCGCATCAGTTCTTCGAGCAGCGACCATGGGGCATCGTGACCGTCTGAGGCCGCACTGAGCGGACGCATGAGCGCGTCGACGTGCTCGACCGTTGCGCGGAAGACTGGGCTGCTCTGCAACATTCCTCGAGCCATGCCCCACCACTGCGGGCCCTGGCCGCAGAATGCGAAGGCGATCTTCTGTGCAGTCGTCGCCTTGCCGGCGCGCACGCCGGGAGGCTGTTCGCCGGCAAGCCAGGCATCCAGCTGCTGGCGCATGCTCGCGGCATCAGTCGCGACAACGGCGAGTCGATGCTCGAGATGGTCGCGACGAATGGCGGCGGTGCGACAGACGTCGTCGAGCGTTGTGGTTTCGTCGAGCGTACCGAGGTAGTCGGCGAGTGACGCAGCGCGCGCGCGCATCGCGGCGGCGCTCCGCGCGGACATTGGAAGGATATTGGGTGCAGATCCTTCGACTCGCTGCGCTCGCTCAGGATGACAACCCGGTGCAGATCCTTCGACTCGCTGCGCTCGCTCAGGATGACACGCAGGCGCTTCGCCGAGAATCACATGTGCGTTCGTGCCACCAAAGCCGAACGAGTTCACGCCGGCGTAGCGCGGCGTGGCGCTGCGTGGCCACGACTCCAGCGCGGTCGCAACGCGAATGTGAAATCGTTCGAACGGAATGCCCGGGTGCGGCGTGTCGAAGTGCAGGTTCGGCGGGATCTGTTCGTGCGCCAGCGCGAGCGTTGCCTTGAGTAAGCCCGCAATGCCGGCGGCGCTCTCGAGGTGACCGATGTTCGTCTTCACGGAGCCGATGACGCACGTGTCGCCGTCGGCGCGGTGCCTGCCGACGACCGATCCGAGTGCGTGTGCCTCAATGGGATCGCCAACTGGTGTCCCCGTCCCGTGTGCCTCGACGTAGCCGATGTCGTGCGGCCGCACGCCGGCTCGCCGGCACGCCTCACGCACGACCACTTCCTGCGACGCCTGGCTCGGCACCGTGATGCCGTTCGTGTGCCCGTCCTGATTGACGGCGGAGCCACGAATCACTGCATAGATGCGATCGCCGTCGCGCTCTGCGTCGCTCAGCTTGCGCAACGCGACCAACCCCGCACCTTCGCCGCGCACGTAGCCCTTGCCGTCCGCATCGAATGCGCGACACTGACCAACGGGACTCAACATGTTGAGCCGGCTCAACGCAATGAAGTACGCGGGGATGAGCATCGCATTCACGCCACCGGCAAGGGCGATGGAACACTCGTCGTTGCGCAGCGCTTGACACGCGACGTGGATCGCCACGAGCGCCGATGAACACGCCGTGTCGATGGAGATACTCGGTCCGCGAAAATCGAACGCGTGCGAAATACGATTGGCCGCGACGCTATTCGCACCGCCGGTGCCCGTGTGCGTATCGATGGAATCGGCGTTGCCGGGTGCGAGCTGGATGGCCGAGTAGTCGTTCCACGAGATGCCGACGAAGACACCGACGGCGGTACCGGCAAGTTCGGACGGAAGCTTTCCTGCATCTTCCATCGCCTCCCACGCGACCTCGAGCAGCAACCGGTGCTGCGGATCGATGCGCGTGGCTTCGCGCGGCGAGATACCGAAGAACGCGGGATCGAACAAATCCATCCCGTGCACGAATGCGCCGCGCCGAGACGTGATCGAGCCGGGCCGCTTTCCCGCCGGATCATGATACGCGTCGACATTCCACCGGTCCGGAGGCACGTCGCCGATCGTATCGACCTTGTCGCGCAGGATTCGCCAGAAGCCATCAGGATCGTTCGCGCCGCCGGGCAAGCGACAGCCGATGCCGACGATCGCGATGGGTTCGTCAGGCGAGGTTGCCGAATCGTTCATACAACGGCAGCGCGACTCAGGCGGGGAACCGATGGCGGAATGTACGTAGGCATCGCATCGGTGTGGCGAATGGCGTCCCCGCCGCGCGCCTGCCAGTCGTCGAGCGTCGTCAACGCGTGCGCGTAGCCTTCCTTGACCATGATGTCGAGCGGCGCCCATTGCGTGGCAGCAAAGCGCTGCACGGGTGGTTCGAAGTAGAGATCCACCTGCTTGGACACGGCGTCCGATGCGAGCACGCCGGCAAGCATGGATGTCCGCTCGATGATCGCCGGAAACGACGGCATCCTGATCGTGGGCGCAAACGGATTGAGCATGTTGAACAGCAGTGCCCATCCTGACATGTCATCGGCGGTGTCGATGCTGCTGCGAACATCTTCCTTCGCCGCCACATTGCTGGCGAACACCTTGCCCTGCGTCATCGTGCGTGCGATGTCGGCCGGAAGGTTGTTCAATACGCCGCCGTCGACGATCAACTCCCCGCCGCGAATGACCGGCGGTCCAAGTCCTGGCACGGAGCAGCTCGCGCGAATTCCTTCGTACAAATTGCCGGTCGACTGCACTTCAACCCGCGCGCGCGTGAGATTGCTGGAGACGCAAAAGTATCGCAGCCACAGATCTTCTATCTCCGTGTCTTCCGCGATCGCGTGCAACACGCGATTCAGCTTGCGCGCGTTGATGAGTGACACGACCGGCAACGTTGGACTGCGATGCGGCGCCCACGCGACGAACGTGCGCCGGCAGAGTTCGACCATGTCGGAGGGAGAGAGCCCCTTTGCGTATTGCGCCGCAATGATGGCGCCCATGCTCGTACCACCGATCACATCGATGGGCACGCCGCGCTCCTCAAGCGCACGAATGACACCGATGTGCGCATAGCCTCGCGCGCCGCCACCGCTCAGCACGAGGGCAACACCGCGCCCGGTCACAAGACGGGCGACGCGCTCCATGTCGTCGCGCTGCTCGAGATGCACGTGGTGATGCGCGCGATGCGGACGGACCTCGAGCCATGCACGCGTCTTGTGCGGCGTCGTGCCTTCTGCATGCACGAGCACCAGGTCGGTGACGGCGTGTGTCCCGTGCTGCTGGTCGTGCATCCACGTCTCGACAAGGCTCAAGCGCGGATCGCCTGCACCGGACCCCACGGCGAGCACATAGTCTGCCTGCCGGATGCAGCACTGCGTCCACGGATTTGGTGTCGCATCGGCTTCGTAGACGACGAAGCGATAGCGCGACTCCTGCTCATTCATCCATCGCACGAGCGCGCTGTTTTCATCGACGTTCGGGATGTTGTCCGCGTCGGGCGCTCCAGCGGCCAACTCGACCGTCGCTCCGGTAACGTGCAGCGTTTCCCCGATGGACCGCAGCGCCGCGGCCAGGTATCGCGCCGCTTCCGCGATGGGCGCGGGCGCCCCACCAGCCGGAATCACTGCAATGGTCGAGACGGTGCGCCGAGGATGGATCTCGTGCGTGGTGTTGTTGAGGCGAAGGACGAGCGCGCGCGTGAGACGCGTCAGCAGCTCTGGATGCAGGCGGACCAACTCCTCGAACGAGTCTGCGGTGAGTCGGACCACCTCGCTATCGCGCACCGCGCGAACCGTCGCGGTCCGAGGGCCACCAATCAGCACCGCCATCTCACCAACGCTCTCACCCCGCCCCGCTTCGCCCACCATGCGCTCGTCCCCGTTCGGGTCTTCGACGAACACGCGCAGCCGGCCCGCGAGCACGATATACATGCCGTCCGCGGGCTCGCCCTGTTGCATGAGCGTTTCGCCACCTGCAATGCGGTGGTATTCGAAGACGCGAATGATCTTGTGCAGCGACGCAGCGTCGAAGTCTCCAAAGAGACTCGTGCCTGCGAGCAGCGCGACGACGTCGTCAGGCTGGGTAGATGGATCGGTGGCCAAGCGTCGACCAGGGGTGGCGGGTGGCTGCGTGGGGGCGAACGCAGGGGTGCTTTCGCGCAAAGGTGCGACAAACCGCTTGCACCGCAAGACTCTATGTTAATCCTCCGACGTGATCTCGCCCAACAGCATCGCAATAGCACTGCGCTGCTCGGCGCGCTCGGCCGCTTCGTCGGCGGCGATCATCGCGCGCATCCGCTGGCGATCACGCGACCGCCGCGCGAACAGGAATGGCAGGATCAGCACGGTGAGCACGAGCATCGCGATGGAGAGATCAGCGAAGAGCGCGAGTCCCCCGTACCGGTGCTGCGTGCGCGACTGGAACTCCTTCTCGAAGCCGCCCAGCGTCCGTCCGAATGCCTGGCGCACCGCGTGATCCAACGTGCTTCCGTCAGCCCAGTACTGAAAGAATAGTGTCAGTCCGCGCTCTGGATCGAGCGATGCAAGCTCCGTCACTGCGCGGTAGCTCAGCGCGTACGCCGATTGCGCTGCCACGGACCCGCCGCGAAATCCTTCCTCGAGCTCGTCCAGCTTCGGCGTCCCTCTCAGCGCCAGTGCGACGTTGGCGGCGAGCACATCGTCTCGACGCCACTCGCGCGCAGCGACGCTCGCATACCCTTCGTCGAACCACCGCGGTGGCTTGTTCCCCAGCCGTTCATGGAGCGCAAGATGGGCAAGCTCGTGTCGCAGGACCTCGAGGGGATCACCGGCGTCGGCCGCCGCGCTGCGCCCTTGCATCACGATGCGCCGCGACTCGGGAAAGGCAATCGCGGCGCCCCACTCCGGTGCCCCGGGTCCAACCCACGTGCGAAATCGTGCGGCGTCTGGCGCAATGGCGATGAGCACGCGCTGTACCG
The DNA here is from genome assembly GCA_040005935.1 of bacterium. Lineage (GTDB taxonomy): Bacteria > Gemmatimonadota > Gemmatimonadetes > Gemmatimonadales > Gemmatimonadaceae > AG11. Next base: position 12,583 of record JBDTXZ010000017.1, read on the forward strand.
GACGCGGAAGCCATGGGAAACTGTCGTTCGACACGGCGGATCGAACGACGGATTTCGCGAGCACGTCGTCCTGAGGGAAATACACGACGGTAAAGCGGCCCGTATCGAGCCGAAGTGGCGCGTCATCCTGCGCCACCAGGAGTGGAGAACGCAGCGCCAGGAACAGCCCTGCGAGCGCGAGCGCGCGAACTACGGTTCCCCGCCCTCTTGGACCGTCTTCAACACGTCGGCGCACTTCTTTCCCCACGGATTGAACTTGTTCGCGGCGAAACCTTCCTGCCACGTCTGCATCGCTTCGTCGCGCTGGCCATTGAACCAGTAGGTGCGGCCCAGCTCGTAATACGCTTCGATGAGATTCGGGCCGAGCACTAACGTCTTCTGAAAGAACGTCTGCGCATCCTCGAACATATCGCGTTCGAGATACACCAAACCCAGATAGAAGTGCGCGTACAGCGTCGCCTTGCGGTCACTGTCCAGGCGGATCGCGCGAGAGAGATGCTCGATGGCCTCCCCGAAAATGCGCTTCTTCAGGCAGATGTAGCCCACGTTGATACGTGCCAGCGCATTCGCCGGCTCGCGCATCAGCACTTTCTGGAACTGCATTAGCGCGTCGTCGTACTTTTCCTGAAGCATTTGCGCCCAGCCGAGCAGCGATTCCGCTTGCGGATCATTCGGGACAAGCTGCAACGCCTTCGTCAGGCTCTCCTCCGCGCCGACGTAGTCGCCAAGCGAAATGCGGCTCCATCCCTTCTCGATGAATGTCGACGCACCGATGTGATCGACGACGACCGGCCGGTCCGCGCTGAACGCAGGCGCGGCGGATCCCTGCAAGAGCTTCCACCGCTCCACGAGCCCCTTCGCCTCTTCCTTCAGCGCGGTGAGTTCGGTGAGATCGTGTTCCAGCGCCTTGCCGAGCGCAATGAGGTCTGCACGAATCGCATCGCGCTCCGAGACCGCGCCGGGTGCATCGAGCCGCGCATTGAGCGCAGCCACTCGAGCCCGGTGGGCGGCCGACACCTCACCCATTCGCCAACGCCTCGGTCCCCGCCGCCTGCAACGCGATGCGCTCCGTCGTCGAGAGCAGTTCTTCCACGTCGAGATAGATCACCAGCTTGTCGCCGTGACGCACGATTCCTTTCAAGTACTCGCCGGCGAGTCCGCGAAAGAGCTTCGGTGGCGGTGCAACCTTGGCCGGATCGAACGGCGTGACTTCGCTCACGGAATCCACGACGACGCCGATCCACTCGCCGCTCACGTTCAGGATGAGTGTGCGCGTTTCCGAATTCGTCGCGACGGTCGGAAGCTCGAACCGGCGCCGAAGGTTGACCAGCGGCACCACTCGGCCCTGATAGTCCATCACGCCTTCGATGTAGTCCGGCATGTCGGGCACTGATGTCGGCGAGGTATATCGCAACACGCGCTCGACGGCATGCACGTCCGCGGCGAAGCGATCCTCGCCGAGCCGAAACGTCACGAGCTTGTTTGCCAAGGCGTTCATGCAATCTCCTGAAGTGCCGCGGTCTGGCATGCGGCGATAAGGGCTTCCGCGTCTATGATTCCGACGAGGGAGTCGCCATGGCGTATCACGCCAAGGACCACATTCTCCGCGTCGTTCGCGCCCGGTGCATCGCGCAGGTCGCTCAGGTCAAGCGAGATGGCGTCCTCCACGTCGTCGATCAACACCCCGAGCCGTGAAGCGCCTCGGCGAAAGATGAGCAGCGCGTCGCGCATCGCGAGCGGAAGCCCGAGTGCGTGATGTGGTGAGTACACGGGCGTCAGCGACCCGCGCACCGTGACGACGCCCAGCATGGCTGGCGGCATCTCTGGTACGTGGTGCAGCACCGGCAAATCGATCACTTCGTCCACCGCGAGCAGCTCGACGGCAAACCGCTCTCCCGCAATGCGGAACATCAGCAAATCGGCAATGCCTGCGCGCGCGCGCGCGTGCTCACGTAGCGAACGCAATGCCTGCCGAGATCCCGACGTGCGGCCAATGACGCCACCCGCTTTGGCCTCCGCCGGAGCGTGCGCCGCGCGTTCAGCTGCGAGCGTTCGCGCGAGCTCGACTGGCGTGGAGTTGCGCTTCGGCTTCGCAACGGCAGCGACTGTCGGCTGGACAATCGGAACAGGCGTCGCGGGCTCGAATATCTCTGGCGCCGCTGATGCCATGAGCGGTACGACCTCTGGCGCCGACAACGCCGTCGGTGGTTCTGGCGTCGCCGGTGCCTTCTGGACAACCGGCGCTTCGGCAGGCGTCTCCGCTACGTCGGGC
>JBDTXZ010000018.1:0-14297 GCA_040005935.1 bacterium
CAGTGTATTCGTGCCGGCGAGCGTGCCAAGCGTCCACGAACCAACCGTCGCGACTCCTGCCGCATTCGTCGACGTCGTCGCTGCGGTGGCGCTTCCACCTCCGCTCGAGACGGCGAACGTCACCGCCGCGCCCTGAACCGGATTGCCTCCGACGTCGGTCACTATCACGCTCGGCGCAACGGCGACACTCGTTCCGGCGTGCGCGGTCTGTGCGTCGCCGGAGACACGTGAAAGGATTGCCGCTGGCCCCGCGACGACATTCAACGTTGTCGACGCCGTCGGCGCGCCTGCTCGCGCGGTCACGACCACTGGGCCGGCCGTTGAGCCGAGCGTTATCCTCGTTGCCACGTAGCCAGTGGCATCCGTGAGTGATGACGCCGCCGAGAAGGACGCGTTGCCCGCTGCCGCGCTCCAGGTGACCGACGCGTTTGCCACCGGATTGCCGATCGCGTCGACGACCTGCGCCACCAAAGGTGTCGGTGCCGTCGTGCCAGGCGCGACACTCTGATCGCCTCCAGCAATAATTGCAACCGCCGCCGCGCCCCTGCTGATTGCGCGCATTGTAAACGACACGGTGCCTGCGCCGCCGGTTAAGCCAGCGGCGGTCGCGTTCACCGTCTCGGTTCCGACTGCGTTGCCAAGTCTGTACGTCGTGCTCGCACGTCCGTCGCTTCCAGTTGTCGTGCTGGCCGACGACGCAGCACCAGTGCCGCTCATTGTCGTCCACGTGACGACGGTGCCGCTCAATGACCGGCCAAACTGGTCGAGCACGCTCACGACAAGCGGCAGAGTAAGCGAGCGCCCAACAGAATCGACCTGTTGGTCTCCGGACACCAGCGAGAACGCCGACGGTGTTGGCGCGGTGGCCACCTCGCTGACACTCAGGGGCGTGAGTGCGCCCGAGGTGACTTCATACTGGTAAGTGCCCCCAGCGCGCCCGAGGGACATGGTGGAGCTCGCTCGCCCCTGTGCGTCCGTGACCGCCGACGCCGTCGTGACGTTTCCTCCGGCGGTAACTGCGCGGAACGTGACCGGCGTTCCAGGAACAGGAAGGTTGTCTGTCGCCTGCACTTCGACGACGACGGGGAGCGCGAGCACGCTGCCTGCGATGCCCGTCTGTGCTCCGCCACTAATCAAGACAACGCGCGCCGGCGGTGGCACCACAGTAACACGCGCCGATCCCGTGATTCCGGAGGGAGTGATGGCGCTGATTGTCGCGCTGCCACGACGGCCCAGTCCAGCGACGGTCGCCGTGACACTGCTGGTGGGCGTTAGGGTCGCGATCGTCGCATCGCTCGTCGTCCAGCGCACGAGCAAATCAGCGACGGCGTCGCCAGATGAATCCACCGCGCTCGCCCGTAGTGGAATGGTCGCCGCGCCGGTTGTGTCCGGAGGGCTTACGGTGACCGTCTTCGCCTTCGTACCTGGGCCCGTGTACTGAATCAGCACTGCGGGAGACGAAAACCGCGGAAGTGTCGCCGATCGCGCGATGACGGTCTGAGTGCCCGAGAACAGGACGACGTGCTGATCGTTGCGCAGCTCCAGAAGCGCCGTAAAGGGTTGATCGTTCTCACTCGGCGGAATCGGGATGTCGACGACGAGCGTGTCCTGGCCCGGCGGAAAGCTGATGGTGGTGTCGCGTGTCGAGCCGGTAACCGCTGTTAAGCGAACATGCACTTCGGTGACTTCGACGCCGAACGCACCGAGTCCCCTATACACGCTTGCGGCCGCCGCCGAAAAACTCGGAGACAACGTTAGATGCCCCTGCAGTCTCGTGGCTGTCTCATGCAACCCGGTCGGAGCGTCCGTGCATGTCACGGCCGCAGCAACAAGCGCAAGCAGACAAGCGACGCGCAGGCGAAGACCCATTGAGAGCTTACCGAAAGTAAGGCGGGGCCAGCGAGTCGCCGGCGGTACTGCGCAGATGTCGCGCGGGGCCTCGGCAGCAGACACCGAGTCACCTGCTGACTTGGGTCGCGCCGGAGGAAGGAATGTTAATAGTTCAGCCGTGCCGAGGCAAGATTGGCCACAACGCTAAGGCGTGCCCCAGCAATGCCTTACATCGCGACAGCGCGGACCGAGCCCGAAACGCCGCGCAAGACAAGGGGGCGACGAAACCTCGCCGCCCCCTTGTCGCTCGCGCTGCGCGTATTACGCGCTGCACTTGGTCATCCTATTGCGGCGACCTGGTGGACTTCTGGTGCGCCCGGACGTCGTTGAGGATGCGTGTGTTCTCGTCCACCGTGCGCGGCAGCGGAGTGTTGCCGTTGGGAATACGCGTTATGGCGCCACCAAACGCGCCGAGCGTCACGATTTGGTTGATTGGCGTGATCGTGCTGCCATTCAGGTCGAACACTTGCCAGAAATTCCCAGCACCCGCGGGCACGGAGAACGACTGCACGAGAGTGTTGCTGATGTACACCTCGACTTTCGCGCCCGATTGTGAGAGCCCAAGGTCAACGCTACTCCCGCCGTTTCCGCAGCACGTGTAGTTCTGGATGCCGTAGCGATACCGGCCGTTGAACACTGTGCTGATTGTCATCGTCTCCGGGCCACTCCCGCTCGTAACGTCCTGATCGAGGCACGCGAACGGAGACGCATTGCAATTTCCTCGGTTGGAATAGTACACGTGGAAGCGGTGCAGGGTGTCCGTGCCCGTCGGACCCGTGAGGTGCGAGTCCAGATCGCGAGGCGTCGTGCGCCAGGTCAGCACGATGCGCACCGCGCCCACCGCCGTGAGCGGCGAGATGAACACGTTCTGATTGCCGGTTGTCGTTGCGCCCACAGAGATACCGGTCTTTGACGCAGCCGCATATCCAGGCGCCGTGGCAAGCACGGTGTAGGTGCCCGCCGAGACGGTCGCGAAGACGTATTGACCAAGTCCATTCGTCTGAACACTCTGGATCGGCGTACCAGTGAGCGCGTTGAGTCCAGACCGTAGCTCAACAGTCACAGTTGTCGTCAATGCCTGGTTCGTTGTCGCACTGATGATCGTCCCGGAAATGCCGCCCGGCGAAGTGCTCGCGGGAACGAGCGGTACTGCCGGTGCCACCGTGGTGCCGTTGACGATGAGACCCAGGATGGTCGTTGTCACATACCCCGGGAGACTGACCTGCACATCGTACACCCCCCCCGGGAACGGTGATGTGATGTAGTGTCCATCCGTCGCCGTCTGGACGGTGACACTACCCCCCGCTTGCCCGCTTGAAGTAATGGTGACTTTCACTCCACCAAGCGGCGCGTTGTTCACACCGTCGTAGACAAGACCCGAAATCGCTCCTGGTGTGGCCCCTTGTCCGGGCTCCACGATCGCGAAGTAGTTGACCGTCAAGGCAGAGCTGACGACCGCCGTGACCTGAAGCGGGCCGACAGTGTTGCCAAGCGTGACAGTCGTTTGCGCGAATCCGCCGACGTCAGTCGTCGACACCGGCGGAGCGAACGACGCCGTAACGTTGCTGTTCCCGGTTACAGTCCACACGACAGGTACGCCGGCAACACCATTTCCGAATGCATCGACGACGCGCGTAATGAATGGGTTTGGAAGCGCCGTTCCGACGGGTCCCTTCTGGTTGCTCCCCGACGTTGTCATCGCCACCGGGGCTCCGGCGGTGCCGTGCACAGTGAACACGACGTTCGCGTTCGGGCCGGTCAGTCCAGGCAGCGACGCGCGGATGGTCTCATCGCCCGCCACGTTACCAAATGTGTAGGTGTTCGAGGCGATTCCGCTGGCGTCCGTCGACGTTGACGGTGACCCAACGGCGCCACCACCCGAAGTCCGCGTCCACTGAACAGCTGCATTGACGGCTGGCGCGCCAAACTGATCGAGCACCTTGACCGTGATCGGAAGTGGCAGCGCCGTCGCGACCGTCGCGGACTGTCCATCGCCCGAATTGATCGTCAGTGCCGCGGCCGGCGCTGGTGTGGCCGTTTCACTCACGGTCGCCGGCGTGAGCGAGCCAGACGAGGCCTCGAATACATATGCCCCAGCCGTTGGACCAAGCTTGAGCGTCGTGCTTGCGCGACCACTTGGATCCGTCAACACGCTGGCGGTCGTGACGCTGCCTCCGGCCGTCACTGCGCGGAAGGCGACCGAGCCACCGCCCACGACGGGCAGATTGTCCGCCGCTTGCAACTCGACCACAAGTGGCTGTGGAAGTGTCGTTCCGGCGGCCCCAGTCTGTCCACCTCCACTGATCACGGCGATTTTCGCGGCGACAGGCGTAACGGCCACCACTGCGGTGCCAGACACGTTGAGCGGCGTTTTCGCGGTAATGGTGGCCGAACCGCGCTTGCCCGTGCTCGTAACGGTGGCGGTTGAAATTCCGGTTCCGACCACCGTGGCAATCGTAGGATCGCTGGTGGACCAATTGACAAGGACGTTGGAAACGACCGCCCCCGCAGCGTCGGCGCCTGAGGCGGTGACGGCCACGGTACTCACGCCCGAAAGCCCCGGACTCGCTGGCGACACCGTCACGGTTTTCACCGTGCTTCCAGGCCCGGTGTACAGGATCTGGACGATGGCGCCACCTCGTTCCCCGAGGAGGCGTGTTGCGCGCGCCACGACATGCTGCGTCCCACTGAACAGCACCAAACCGTCAGCGCTGCGAAGCTCGATGTCCGCGCGAAAGCTCTCACCCGCCGTGAGGAGCGGCACGGCGATCTCGATGCTCAGCGTATCCATCTCCACCGGAAACGAGATCGTCGTATCCCGCATCGAGCCGTCTGGCGCGGTGAGCCGCACGTGAACGTTCGTGATGTCGATTCCAAACGCGGCCAGCGCGGCGTATGCCTGCGATGCCGACGCCGAAAAACTCGGCATGAGCCCAATGGTCGCACTGCCGCCTGCTCCGGATCCAGCAGGCGATTCTGAGCAGGAGGCTGCCATGAACGCGCTGGCGGCGACAACGGCAAGGCGGGAGAAGCGGCGCATGGGCGACCGGACGCTGAGGTAAACGTCGCCATCATCCCGCAGGCGACTATCGAGCCATTTCAGGAACGAGCATCGGAAAAAGCGAGCGCAACGTCAATGACGCACGTCACAACAGACGCGTCGAATAGCGGGCACACAACATACGCAAACATATGGATTAGTCCAGTCCGCGCCAAAAGATCCATATCTTGACGGACTCAACAGGAAGGCGTCACACCCCGCGCATGCCAGCCTAGTAGCGCGCGATTTCGGCGATCGCCTGCTTGAAGCTGTCCACCTGTGGTAGCGTCGCGTCTTCCAACTGCGGCGCGTAGCCGACAAAGGTGTCAATACTCGCCACGCGCTTCACTGGCGCGTCCAGCCATGCGAAGCAGTCATCTGCGACGCGTGCCGCGATCTCGGCGCCATAGCCCCAGGACATCGAATCTTCGTAGCCCACGATGACGCGATTCGTCTTCTTCACACTCTCGTAAACGAGCTCCTTGTCCCACGGGGCGAGCGAGCGGAGGTCGATCACCTCGACACTGATGCCGTGCTCCTCCTGCATTTGGTTCGCCGCGGCAAAGGCGCGCTGCACGGTCGCTCCGTAGGTCACGATCGTCACGTCAGAGCCCTCGCGTACAATTCGCCCCTTCCCGAACGGAATCATGAAGTTCGGACCTGGATACGCCGCCTTGTTGTACGTCTGCCGATACAGATGCTTGTGCTCGAGGAAGATGACCGGGTCGTCACAGCGAATGGCCGTACGAAGCAAGCCGTTCGCGTCCAGCGCATTGGACGGGCAGATCACGCGCAGGCCAGGGCAGTGCGTGAACAGGGACGCACCAGTCTGTGAATGATAGATCGCGCCGCGGATGTATCCGCCGTACGTGACCCGAATGACGACCGGCGACGAAAAGGCATTGTTCGACCGCCAGCGCATTGTCGCAAGCTCATCACGAATTTGCATGTACGCCGGCCAGATATAGTCGAAGAACTGGACTTCAACCACGGGCTTGAAACCCCGCAGCGCCAGGCCAATCGCGCGTCCGGCAATCGTGGCCTCGGCAAGCGGCGTGTTGTACACGCGTGAGCCGCCGAATTCCTTTTGCAGGCCCCACGTCACCTTGAAGACGCCGCCCTTGCCCTTGACCTTGCCCAAGTGCTGTTCGCGCGATACGTCGGCGACGTCCTGCCCGAAGATCAGCATCTTCGGGTTACGACGCATTTCGTCCTTCATGCACGCATTGAGGAGATCGACCATCGTCGTCTCGTTGCCCGAGAACTGCGGATCGTCCTCTGTGTCGAACTGCTCACCCGTTGGATCGACGTCCGGCGAGTAGACGTAGTTGTACACCGATTCCGCGTCCGGCTGCGGCTGCGCGAGCGCATCGTCCGTCGCAGCCAGCACGAGCGCATCCACCTCCTCACCGATCGCCGCGAGTTCCGCCTCTGTGGCGTGGCCCTCGGCAATTAGCCATTTCGGAAACTCGGTCACCGGATCACGCGCCGCGTCGGCTTCGCGTTCCTCGGTGGGACGGTACATCACTTCATCGTCTGACAGCGAGTGCGAGTATGGACGAATGACCTTGGCATGCACGAGCGCGGGGCCCTTTCGCTGGCGCGCGTGCTCCACCGCTTTCTTCATCACCTCGTGGCTGGCCAACAGGTCGCAGCCATCCACTTCCTGGATGTACAGATCCGGAAACGCAGCCACGAGCTTGGAAATGGATCCGCCCGCCGTGTTCACCTCGACCGGGACCGAGATCGCGTAGCCGTTGTCCTCAACGAGGTAGACGACGGGCAACTTGAGGTTTGCGGCGGAGTTCAGGGACTCCCAGAATTCGCCCTCTGAGGTGGTGCCGTCGCCAGTGCTGACGAGCACCACCTCGTCGCCCTGAAAGCCTTCAGTCATGTCGAGCAGCTTTGCGCGCAACGACGCCTCGGCGCTGCCGACCGCCTGCAAAAACTGCGTGCCGGTTGGCGACGACGTGGACACGATGTTGTAGTCCTTGTGTCCCCAGTGGCTCGGCATCTGACGTCCGCCGGAGCTCGGATCGACCGCCGCGCCAACCGCTTCGTAGAGCATCTCGTTGGCCGTCATGCCGAGCTGCAGGCAAAGCGCGCGATCGCGGTAGTACAAGTAGAACCAGTCGTAGGCCGGCTTGAGCACCAGCCCGGCGGCGACGAGAATGGCTTCGTGTCCGGCGCCCGAGATCTGGAAGAAGATCTTGTTCTGTCGCTTGAGCTGAATTTCCTTGTCGTCGATGCGGCGCGACAAGAGCATCGTACGGTATGCGGCGACGAGTTGGTCGCGCGAGAGGCCGGCGGCGCTCTTGGATTTGGGCGCGGAGGTCTGGGTGGCCATGCGGGCTGCGGTCTCGGGTGCGAAGTGGGTGCGACAGCCGATAAAGATAACTGGGCAACGCCCCCGAGAAAGACAGCATGGCGCTCCGCAGGCCGGCTATGTAACTCCCTTGGCATTCCGTGTGCGTTCCCAGCGTCGCACTCACCCTGAGAGGATCCATGCCGCCAGCTCCGCAGGCCAGTTGCTCGTTCTGCGACCTCATTCGTGGCGCAGGCGAGGTTTCGATGTGCTACGAGGACACCGACGTGGTGGCGTTCATGGACATCCAACCGGTGAACGTGGGGCACGTCCTCGTTGTCCCACGCGAGCACTACGAAGGGCTCGACGACATCCCCTACGCATTGGCGATGCACCTGTTCGAGGTGGCAATGGAAATTGCCCCGGTCGTCAAGCAGGTCGCGGGCTCAGATGGCATGAACGTGGTCGTGAACAGCGGGGCGGCCGCCGGGCAGGATGTGTTTCACTATCACGTGCATGTGATTCCGCGACGGCCCAATGACGGCTTCGACATTCCGCTGCCATTCGCGGGATCCGAGATGCCGGATCGCACCGTGCTCGACGTGCATGCAGCACGAATTATCGCGGCATTTCGTGATCCCGTTGCATCGAAGAAACGCGTCGAGCGGAGGTCTGGTGAGCGACGAGAAGTCAATGGATGAAAACGTGACACGGATTCTCACATTCCCTCTTGCGCGATTCTTGAATTCATCCCACTAATACGTTGGCGGAGCGATGCATCCGCCGCCCTGACGCACCCGGAGGCCGATGAGCACCTCGACCCGACATCGGATGATGCAGTGGGAAATGCGATCGCGCACGACGCGACGCATGTGCCGGCCCACCGGTGCGACGCCGACCACGACATACGACACCCCGTGACAGGAAGCTCCTTCCTGCGCGGGGTGTCGTCTTTTCTAGCGAGGTGCAATGCCCGCTCGACACGGTCACCGCGTTCCACTCTCACGTGCACCCCGCGGCGTCATGCGCCGCGTACGGCGCCTCCTCCCTGCCCAGCAGAAGCGCGCGATCAAGCTCGCCGCCCTGCGCGATTGCGGCCGACGCTGCGTGTACTGCGCCACGCAGCTTGACTACGAGCACGCCACGCTTGATCACGTGCAGCCACTCGCCAAAGGCGGAGCGCACGCACCGGGCAACGTTGTGGCGGCATGTCCTTCGTGCAATCGCCTGAAGGCCGACATGCTCCCCGTCGAGTTCTTCATGCGGTACCCGTGGGCAGGTAGCAACTTCATCCATCACGCTCGCGCCGTGCACCGTGCGCTCAAGCGCCAGGCTCGGCGAGCTGTCAGTCTCGCATTCGCCGTGGCGCAAGCCGCGGCGTGATCATTTCTCATTGGTGACCGCGAGTCGGCGAGCCCGTCCGGGCGGCTCGCTGGCCCGCGTCAACCGTCCCTTACACTCATGCGCCAGAATTTTTCATCGGGAACCAAGTTCGAGCCAATCGTGGGATACTCACGAGCGGTCCGCGTTGGGCGTGTCGTGCATGTCTCGGGAACGACCGCCACCGACGCTTCGGGAAAACTTGTCGGCATTGGCGACGCTGCCGCGCAAACTCGCCAGACGCTCGAGAACATTCAGCGCGCGCTGGAGAAGGCCGGCTCGCGACTGGACGACGTGGTCCGTACGCGGATCTACGTCACCGACATCTCACGCTGGGAGGCCGTTGGACGAGTCCACGGAGAATTCTTCGGGAGCATCTTGCCGACGACTTCCATGGTCGAGGTGCGAAGCCTGATCAGTCCAGACATGCTCGTGGAAATCGAGGCCGAAGCCATCATCCCTGACAGCCCACAGTCATAACGGCCCGAATAGACGAAGGACCTGCATCTTGTGGAAGCAGGCCCTTCGTTTTCGCACGACAAACCTCGACGATGTGACCTTACGGGTTGATCGGAAACGGCGCGTTTCGAATGATCTGCCCCGGTGTCTTCCAACCGCCACGCGGCTCGCGCTGCGTCGACGGTTTCGGCGCTTCCGGCCTGCCAGCGGCGGCCGGAACCGGCTCGGGCGCGCGCTCGATCCGCGGCGCTTCCGCCGGGGCGACTGCTTCATCTTGTACAGCCGGCTGTGCCGGAGCGGGAGTGTCATGCCTGACACTCTTCACTGGCGCACGAGTTCCCTTGACCACACTCGGCGCATGGGCAACGGCCGGCGCCTTGGGTGTCGGGACGGGACTCTTGGTGCGCTCACCGGCAGACACCACATCGAGGCGAGGCGAAGACACTCCCGCAAGCTGCACATCGCCACCACCCAACTTGGCCAGGTCCTGCTTCAGGTCGTCAGGAAGTGCGGGTTGTTCGGCAGAACGCGAACACGCGGCAAGTGCGACAAGCGCAAGCGTGCTGATCGAGATACGCTGAATATTTCGCATGGAGTGGATACTCCCGTGGATGCAGGAAGGCGCCCGCCAAAGCCATTTTGCGCCTGAGTGAGACTGACGCAATACGACCATGCAATGCTACCCCAAGCGACCCGACATGTTTCGCCAGTCATCCGCGAGGAAGCGAGCGAGCCGAAGGATACGCACCCGAAACCGGCTCGAATGCCAGATGCGGCGGCCTTCGGCAATGGCCGGGCAGGACGCTTCATGCGGGAACCGCCCACGATTTCATCACGCCGTCCATCTCGAGGCGAAAGTCAAAGTGCAGGTGACCCCCGGCAAGCGGAGCGGTGCCCGTGGAGACGCGCTTTGTGGCCGCGACCTTCTTCTTCGCGCCCTGTGCTGTGGCGCCATTCTTAGAAGCAACTGCCTTCCGTGCGCGCTTACGTGCTCCGGATGCGCTCTTCGCTGCGGCGCGCGTCGACGTCTTTACTTTGCAGGCATGCCTTCCGGATTTGCCAAGACAGTGCCTCTCCGTCGGATCGCCGTCTGTCGTGACGGGTCACTGCGTGCGCGCTAATAGTCCACCGGTCGCAAATAGCTCTCGCCGATTGTGGATGAACTCAACATCGCGACCGTTGGCAAGCGCCGCTTCCAATGCGTCGTTGCGAGCCGCTTTCGCACGAGCGCAACTTCCGCTGCATCGAAGCTCCGTGCGATGAGGTCCGTTTCGCTGTACCCGCTCAGCATCCAGTTGAGCAAGGCGTCGGCGCGAGGATAGCTGATCCCGAAATCGCCCTCATCGGTCTGGCCGACCACGAGATCGGCGGACGGCGCCTTCCCCACGATGATGTCTGGCACACCGAGATGAGTCGCCAGTGCCCACACCTGCGTCTTGAACAGGTCGCCGAGCGGGTTGATGGGCGGCGAGTCGTCGGCGTGCCACGTGAAGTAGCCGAAGAGCCGCTCCGTCTTGTTTCCTGTGCCCAGCGGAATGGCATGATGTTTCGCCGACAAATCGAATAGCGCGATCATGCGCGTGCGCGCCATCACATTGCCCCGGCGGGCCGCATCGGCGTCCGGCTCCGCGGACAAATAGCCATCGACTGCCGCGCTGATATCGAGCGTTCGTGACTCGATCCCCAACGCATCGATCACGAGCTGTGCGTGCGCAAGGCTTTCCGGGCTCGACGTACGATACGGAAGTCGAACGCCGATCACGTTCTCCGGCCCGAGCGCGCGCGCGGCAAGATATGCCGTGACGGCCGAGTCGACGCCGCCCGAAATGCCGACGACTGCGCGCTGGAAACCGCGGCGTCGCATCTCATCGCGGAGGAAGTGGACGAGCCACCCTTCGACGAGTACGGCGTCGATCTCGAGCGTTGGAGGTCCACCTGTGAAGTCGTCGCCTACAACCGCAATTGACGCGCTCGCCGCGCTCTTGTCTCGCGTGGCCGCTGACCTCTGTGTTGCAGCGGACGTCGCCGAAATATCGGCGATGCCGTCGTAGCTGAGTAGATATGGTGCGCCAGCGTCCACCTTCGTCATCGCATCGCGCAGATGCGGAAGCATTGTTTCGAGATCGGCGATGAGCGGCATGTCCGCGCGGGCACGCGTCACGTCGTCCAGGTCGATTCGCGCCACGACGAGCGCTTCCTCCCACAGTGGCCCGCGGGTGCGCAATTCGCCTTTCGGCCCCGCCAACATCGCCGCGCCAGGGAACTGCTTGCCTCCCTCGCTCCCAACCAGGTTGATGAGTGCGACATACAGTCCGTGCTCGTCGGCCATGTCGCGCGCGAGGCGTTCCCAGCGCGAGACGCTCGCAGGCCCCGGTACGTCGTCCGGCTTCGGCCAGGCGCCGCGCGCCGGAGGCGCAGTGGGAACGATGATGAGCTGCGCGCCATCGAGGGCAGCGATTGTTCCTGTCAACGAATGCCAGACGTCCTCGCACACGAGCATCGCGGCGCGTCCCCACGGTGTATCGAACGCGCGGATCTCACGTCCGCGTTCGACGAACCTCTCTTCATCGAACATCCCGTACGTGGGCAGAAACACCTTGCGGTGCACATGCCGTACAAGCGGGATCGTGTGTCCTAGCGAGACATACATCGCGCTGTTGTACAACTTGTTGCGCCATACTTCGTAGAAGCCAACGCACACGTCGAGCGGTGCGCCGCTGCCGTACGTGCGATGCAGGTCGGACGCAAGTTGCCCCGCTGTCACGGCGTGTTCGCGCACTCCGCCTTCGAGGAAATAGCCACTTAACGCCGTCTCGGGAAAACAGACGAGTTGAGGTCGGAGCTCGAGCGCGGATGCCTGCGCAAGAAACTCCCCGATGCGCGCGAGGTTTCCCGCATAGTCGCCCTTCCGCGGCTGAAACTGCGCGAGGGCGAGAGTGACGAAGTTGGCCATTGTGTGCATAATCGCGTCGGGGAAGAATCGCGGCAACGGCGGGTCACCGCCAAGGCGCAACCCGTGCCCCCGGGGTGTGTATCTTGTGCGCATGATTCGTATCTCGTTTGCCTTTGCCCTCGCCGCCGTACCAATCGGCGCGCAAGTGCCGGTTCAGGCGCCGTCCACCGGGGCGGTCTGGCAGATCGTTCCGCAACCACAATCGTCGCTCGTGTTCGCTCGAGATGGGGCGTACATCGGCGAGGTCGGAAAAGAGTCTCGTACGACCGTATCCATCCGCACGCTGCCAAAGTTCGTCGGCCAAGCGTTCGTCGCCGTCGAAGACCAGCGATTCTATCAGCATCACGGCGTGGACTTCATCGGCGTTGCCGGTGCAATCAAGGGCAAGCTACTCGAGAAGATCACTGGCGATCATCGCGGCGGCGCGAGCACCATCACGCAGCAACTGGTGGGGAACATGCACCCCGACCAGATCGACCGCCGCGACATGGGGCCGATGCGGAAGGTGCACGAGCAACAAGCAGCGATGGAGATGGAGAAGCACTACTCCAAGGAGCAAATCCTGGAGGGCTACATCAACCAGATCAATTTTGGGCATGGCTGGTACGGCGTCGAGTCTGCGGCACGCCACTACTTCGGAAAAGGCGCGTCGCACTTATCCCTGGCCGAAGCCGCGACTCTGGCCGCGATGCCCAAGTCGCCTGTGGGTTACGATCCAACGCGTTTTCCAGACAAGGCAAAATCGCGCCGCAATCTGATTCTCGGCTTGATGGCGGAGCAGGGCTTCATCACGGCAGCAGAGGCAGAGCGGGCGGCAGGAGAGTTGGTGGTAACGGCACCCAACGCTGGGGCTGCAGCGCCCGCGCAGTATTTCGTCGACGCCGCGAGACAGTGGGCCGAGCGTGCTGGCGTAAACGTGATGACGGGTGGCTATCGCGTCTATACGACCGCCGATCCTGCGTTACAGCGGGCCGCCGTTCAAGCGCTCGCGGACGGCACGGTAAACGTCGAGAAACGCCCGGACTTTCGGCATCCGACGTGGGCGTCGGCGAAGGGTGTGGGCAACCTGCTTGAAGGAGTCGTGGTCGCGATCGAGCCGTCGACGGGCGACGTGAAAGCGCTCGTGGGCGGGCGCAACTACGCGATGGCCCCATTCAATCGGGCAACGCGGGCGATGCGGCAACCGGGCAGCTCATTCAAGCCATTCGTGTACGCGAAAGCGCTCGAGGACAGCCTGAGTGCCGCGACGATCGTTGCCGACACCGCGCTCGCCATACCGATGCCGGATGGCAGCGTCTACAGCCCGGAGAATTCCGACAACAAGTTCCTCGGAGCGATTACGCTGCGTGAAGCGCTCATCCATTCGAGAAATCCAGTGGCCGTCCAGCTCGCACTGCGAATCGGCCTCGACTCGATGGCGGAGATTGCAAAACGCGTCGGTATCACCACGCCAATCGCCCCAGTCCCTGCAAGCGCGCTCGGCGCGTCGGTCGTGCGGCCGCTCGATTACGTGGCCGCGTATGGCGTGTGGGCGAATCTCGGTAGTGTCGTGGAGCCGCGTATCGTGACGCGGATTGAGGATGCCAGTGGTCGAGTCGTCTATCAGAAAGCGTCGGCAATCCCGCAGCAGGTCATGGATCCGCGTGTCGCATTCATAATTCGCGACATGATGCGCGATGCTGCTGAGCGGGGCACTGGTGCGCCTGCCCGCAGGCTGGTGCCGACTTCCATTCCCCTTGCAGGAAAGACCGGCACGACGAACGACAATGTGGACGTCTGGTTCATGGGGATGACGCCAGATCTCGTCGCCGGCGTGTGGCTCGGCTTCGATCGGCCCAGGACGATTACGCGCGGTGCGGCGGGTGGCACACTCGCGGCACCAATCTGGGGTGCGATGATGGCGCACTACTACGCTGGGCGTCAGGCTCCGGCGCAGTGGACGCCGCCAATGGGCCTCGTGACCGCGGAACTTGATCGGGCAACCGGATTGCTCGCTGACGACACGACGCCTGTGGAGCGTCGCTACACGGAGTACTTCGTCCCAGGCACCGAGCCGGCGCCACTTCGCTTCGTGCCGTGGAAGGCGGCCGTATTCGGTGCGATCGTGCCTTGATACAATGACAGCCCCGGACATGAGTCCGAGGCTGTGATCGCAGGGGGCAGTGACAGCGAGGTTTACTTGGTTGCGTGGCGACGCCGGCGAATGAATGCTGTCGGGTTCGGAACCATCGAGCGTGTACCGGATCTCTGCGCCATTAATATTATGCTTC
>JBDTXZ010000019.1:0-14097 GCA_040005935.1 bacterium
TTGGGCCAAACTCTTTTTCGAGCTCCGCGAGCCGAGGCGAGTAGCGTTGCGTCACCGGACATTCGGCGTCACGAATGACGATGACCGCTCCCGTCGAGCCAGCAAGCCCCGCGAGCGTGACCTTCTTGCCGTCGACGTCGGTGACCGACACATCGGCGACGCGTTCTCCCGGCCTGAAGCCAAACGAGTAGTAGCCCGCGGCTTTCGGGGTAATTGCGGACGTCGCGGCGCTAGCGGAGTGCGCAGCAGGCATGGCGTGTTGTGCGGCCAGCGTTGCGCCGGGAATGGAAAGCGTCGAGAGCGCCACGAGTAGCGCGCGCGGTGAAGCGGACATGGAATCTCCAGGCGGGGTCGGCCGCGGGGGAGGACACGCGGCGCTCAAGGATACAACTTTGTTTCTGCAAGGCAACGCCAACGTGCAAAGGCGTTGGTGCGGCGGCGTTGCCCGCTGAGGGCGCCACGCCCTCTTTCGCGGCCTCGAGGCCAGTGCAACATTGCAGGGCCTCCTTCAACCTCGAATGCGCCGCTTCTTCACTCCTCTCTTCATCCTCACGCTCGTCGGCTGCGCGCATCCGGTGCCGCAGACGGCGCCATCCAGCATGGCGCCCCGTGCCGTCGCGGTGTATCGCGCAATCGCCGAGTCGATTTACGTGACCACGACGAAGCGGGTTGTCGCGGTGGCAGGTGCGTCGCTCGACAGCGCGTGCGCGATGGCCCAGTGCACGGATCTCGCGGCGAGATGGGGCGTCGAAACGCTCTGGTGGGCAACGGGCGATTCGACGGAAGCACGCGATGCGCGCGATGACCTGCTCGCACGTGCCGCACCGCCGTTCGACACTCGCGATGTGGCGCGGGGACGCGCGATGCTGTTGGAGGCGGATCCGGGCGACGTCCCGTCTGTGGGCGCTGACGTGTCGGAGTGGGTTCGCTTCCGCGTGACGCATGCGGATGCATCCGGCGCCGTCCGGATGTCGCCCGTTGGGTTCAGCCGCTCGGGGCACACTGCGGTGGCGTTCGTCGATTGGCGCTGCGGTCCAACGTGCGGACATACGCTGGGCGTTGCGCTCACCGCAACGAGCGACTCAACGTGGTCGGTGGCCGAGATGATCCTGATTTCGTCGCGCGGAAAGTGAACATGGAAAACCTCACGTGACTGTCATCCCGCACGAGCGACCGCTCGTGTCGGGATCCACGATACCTCGCGCGTGGCCAGCTCACAGCGCCGCGATGGGTATATCCCGACACTCGCTTCGCTCATGCGGGATGACAGGACGGACCAAGTTGAAACCGGCCGTTCGCATTCGCTCAGGACGACAATGTGCGGCGTTCAATCCATTGGCGAATGCCGTCGCTGCTCAGCGGCGGTGAGAGGAAGTACCCCTGCACCAGGTCACAATTCAGCACGCGCAATTCCTCAAGCTGCTCGCGGCGCTCGACACCTTCGGCGACGACGTCTACTCCGAGGACGTGCGCGAGTTGAATGATCGCCCCAACAATCGCGCGACGATGTGCGTCGCTCTCGAACTGTTCGAGGAATGTGCGATCGATCTTCAGGCCGCCCACTGGCAGGCGCTGCAGGTAACTGAGCGACGAATATCCCGTGCCGAAATCGTCGATGCGGACGCGAATTCCGTGTTCGCGCAACTTGATGAGTGCACGCATCGCAATCTCGGTATCACCAAGTGCCAGGTCTTCAGTAATCTCAAAGGCAATCCATCCCGGTGAGGCGCCCGTCTCAGCCAGGATCGCCACGACGTCCTCGATGAACCCCTGTTCGACAAGCTGCATGGGACTGACGTTGATCGAGATGTAGGCATCACATGCGCCGGCCTTCCGCCAGGTCGCCAATTGCCGGCAGGCCTCGCCAACGATCCAACGTCCCACGTCGTTCAACAGTCCCGTTGACGCAAGCACGTCGAGGAACGCAGACGGAGGCAGGCACCCGCGGGTAGGATGCTCCCAGCGAATCAGCGCCTCGAGAGAAACGAGCGCTCCGGTGACGCAGGAAACGATGGGCTGATAGTGCAAACGGAATTGGCCGCGTTCAAACGCGTGCCTGAGCTCCGCTTCCAGTTGCAGGCGTGCTTTCGTCGTCTCGTGCATCCCATCGTCGAACAAGGCGCACTGATTGCCACCAGACATCTTCGCATGGTGCACGGCGGCGTATGCATCGCGGCTGACGTCTGCGGCGCAATAGTGCGTCGGGAGGACGCGTGCAATGCCGACGCTTACCGACACCGCGACGGCGCGTCCTTCCAGCATGAACGGGTCCGCGAGCGCGCGCTGGATTTGCTCGGATACCGTGGTCGCCAGCGGACTGTCGCTCGAACAACGCAGGAGCACGCAGAACTCATCACACCCATACCGAGCGACTGTATCAAGAGGATGCACGCAGGAGCGCAGGCGTTCGCCGACTGCGGCGAGCAAGCGGTTTGCGGCTTCCTTGCCGTAGCTCGCACTGATCGCCGTAAATCCATCGACGTCGATTGCGAGCATCACGAAGTTGCTGCGCCCCTCGCGCCGAGTCTGCGCGACGACAGCGTCGAGCCGCTCGGTCATCAGCAGCTGCCCTGCCAGAGGCGACGCGGCGTCATCCCGCAGCTCACCCAACGAAGCACGTGACGTCGACGGGGTTGGACGATCGTTTTGCCAGGCGAGGATCCGCGTGCGTACTCCATTGGCGTCGCACACCAGCGTCGCGCGCAGTGTCATGCGCTTGTACGAGGCATCCGCGCACCGAACTCGATACGAGAGCTCCGTTCGCGGACACGCGGCGGTCAAGCCGTTGAGCGTTGCAAAGAGCATCGCCGCGTCGTCCTGGTGGACGAGACGCTCCCACGCCTCGACAGTCGCCACCATGGACACCGCTGGCAGCCCCATCAACTCGCACCAGCGCGCCGAGAACGCGACGACCTGCTGCGTGAGATCCCATTCAACGACACCATCGCCGGCTACATCGAGCGCCAGCGAGAAGTATCCATTGCCACCATCTACATCATCATTCGAAGCAATCATTCGCTCGCTCGGAGGTTCGAACCGCAGTGTACCCGGCCTTCGGCGCGCGATCCAATACTTCGTTTCTTGCTTTCCCATGCCCGATGCCTCGCGGTCGACAGGGCCGCGTCGTAGCTTCGCGATAGCTGCAACGAAGGAACTTCACCGTGGAATTGCGCCACCTCCGGTACTTCATCGCGGTCGCCGAGGAATCGACGCTTATCGCCGCTGCAAAGCGTTTGCGTGTCGCCCAGCCCGCGTTAACGCGCCAAATCCATGACCTCGAACGCGACATTGGCGTTGACCTGTTCGAGCGGGGCCCTCGCGGTGTCGAGCTCACACCTGCCGGCGAGGTCTGTCTCGTCTCCGCGCGTCACATCCTGCGGCAAGTCGAGACTGCGATCGAGCGTGCGCGCGGATCGAGCAGGGGCATCGTCGGCCGCTGCAGGATTTGTGTCGGCGCGCGATCGCTGGCCTCCGGACTGATCGCGAGAATCGTGGCGCAGGTACATGCCGAATATCCAGCCATCGAACTCGTGGTGACGGAAGGCGTAGGCTTCCGCCAATGGAACTCCATCCAACAGGGTGAGATGGATATTGGGCTCGGGTTTCCTGCGAACAAGGACTATCCCGATCTCGCATCGGAGACGCTCGACTACGACATCTTCGACGCCATTCTCGTATCGAGTACGCACCGCGTCGCAAGCCGCGCGAGCGTGAGCTTGGGCGACATGACGGAGGACACGTTTCTGGCGTGGAAGTCCAAGCTGCTACCCGATTTCATTCGGCAGCAGAAGACGGAATTCGCGCGGGTCGGCTTTACGCCAGCGCGCACCCGCGAGTTCGAGGACATTTTTTCCATCGCGGCCATGGTGGCTGCCGGGCAAGGCTGGACGCTCTTTCCCACGAGCAACTCTGCGCTCGCTGTCAGTGGGTCGACGATCGTTCCCCTGGACGGGTTCAAGCTTCCAATACCGCATGCGGTCGTCTCGCGTCGTGCAGAACAGCAGCCGGTGGTGCGAACGGTGCTCGCAATCATTCGTCGCGTCATGACCGCAGAGCGTGCGACTACGTTGAGCGGGCCAGCGATTCCGTCCGACTCGCTGGTTCCGCCGCCACTGGAGGGCGCGTCGGTTGACGACGCAGCGGATGAACCTGCCGGAGAACGCGCCATCGAGTTGCGCCACCTCCGGTATTTTTTCGGAGTCGTGGAGTCGAAGAGCTTCGGCCGCGCGGCCGAGCGGCTCGAGCTCACACAGCCTGCGCTGTCACGGCAGATTCGAGACCTCGAGCGCACCGTGGGCGTGGATCTGCTCGAGCGCGCGGCACGCGGCGCAACCACCACTCCCGCAGGCGAATCCTTCTTCGCGAGTACTCGCCGCATCCTCGACGAGGCTAACGCGCTCCCCGCCGAGGCACAGCGCGCACGTCGCGGCATGGTCGCTCGCTGCGTGCTCGGCGCTGTCTCCACATCGGGCGCGCACGGGCTACTCAACGATCTCATTCGCCGGAGCGCGCAGGAACTCCCGCACCTCGAGATTTTCGTCGAGGACTACCACACGCCCATGCAGCCGGCGGCTCTCCGTTCTGCCGTGATAGATCTGGGGCTCTGCCACGCAAGTCCGCTGTCTCCCGTCGAGGAGCGTGGCCTGATCCGCGAGCCGCTCGTCACTGATGTCGTCAATTGTGCGCTCGTCGCGGCGGACGGCCCACTCGCCGATCAGTCATCTCTCTCATTCGGTGATCTCGTCGATGTCCCGTTCCTGTTTCCCAACCGGGCATTTCAACCTGGGTTGTACGACCTGCTCTTTTCAATGTTCGATGATCGATCGTTTCGTCCGCGAATCGACCAGTCGTATCAGGGATTGAAGACCATTTGGACGATGATCGCGGAAGGGCGGGGATGGGGGGTCGGCTTTCAGTCACAGTGCAGCGATCCACCACCCGGAACCATTGCCGTACCCGTCATCGGCTTTGCGATGCCGTGGGGCCTGGATGTCCTGTACCGCGACGATGAATCGCGTACGCCGATCCTGATTCTGATCGACATGCTGCACGATATCGCGCGCGTTCACGAACAGCAGAGCGCCGTCGCGTAGATCGCTTTTCCCGGTGTGGCCGCCTGACATCGCGCCACAAGGCATGGCTTTACAAGAAACGAAGTATTGGCCGGCCTGACAGGGCCGCCGCTATCCTCTCGCCACGACCGAAACGACACCGCATCACGGCGCGACCCATCCGGTTCGCGCGAACGCGGCGACCTCTGTGGCCTTTGATGACTTCGCAGAAGAAACGCATCCTGATTGTCGACGATTCTCCCACCGCGCTGTTGTGGCAACAGCTGCTGTTGGATCACGAGCAGTATTTCACGATCACGGCACGCGATGGCGCAGAGGGTGTGCGTGTCGCGCAGAGCGAGCGCCCGGATCTCATTCTGCTCGACGTCAGCATGCCGACCATGGACGGGTTCGAGGCCTGCCGCGCGCTCCGCGCAGCGCCCGAGACACGGGACATTCCCATCCTGATGGTCACGACCCACAGCGAAATGGAAAACGTGCTCGCTGGCTTCGAGGCGGGATGCAACGAGTATCTCACGAAACCCCTCGAGCGCACGGAATACCTCGTCAAGGTTCGCAGCTATCTCAACCGTCACCTCGAAGGTGCCGAATGATTCAGCGCGCAGCTCGTCACGCCTCGTTTACCGATGTGCATCGGCTACGCGATGATCTCGCAGGCGCGCTCGATGAGACAGATCGCTTGCGCGCGCAGCTGGAGCAAATGGTCGCGACGAATCACAACCTGTCCGCCTTGCTGCTCAGCACCGACGTGCGCAGTGGTGAGCTGTTGAAGTTGCTCGTCTCGGTGCGCGCGCTTATTGAGTCGCGCGATGCCGCCGCGGCACTCGAAGGCCTGAAAGACATTCTGGTCAACGTCGTCGGCAGCGCGGAGTTCCAGATCTATGCGCTCGACCCCGAGACGGACTGCCTGCTGCCCATCGCGGGCATAGGCGCGTCGATCGAAGCCGGCGCCCGACTTCCACTTCACGCCAGCTGGCTCGGCGATGTCGTGCGCGCAGGTGAGGTGCTCATCGCGCATGCACCAGGCCGCTCCGCGCGATTGCGCGACGAAGGCACTGCGGCGGTTGTTCCCCTCAAGGTGATCGATCGCGTGCTTGGCGCCATCGTGATCGGACGGGTGCTGCCCCACCGTGAGCCGCTCGACGTGCGCGACCGCGACGTCCTTGGACTGCTCGGTGCGTACGCCGCGACCGCCATCATCGCGGCAGATCGCCGCGGCGAATGGAATCGGCTCCCCATGGTGCGGAAGTGAGCGCGCCCGTCGAGGTGTATCTGCATCCCGGCGATGTGTATGCGTCGGCCCGGCCGACAATCGTCACGACGATTCTCGGGTCATGCGTATCCGTGTGCATCAGCGATCGCGCGAGTGCGATTGGCGGATTGAATCATTACCTGCTCGCCGACCAGCGCGCCGGCGACACGCCGTCGACGCGCTATGGCCCCACCGCCATCGAGACCCTGATCAGTCACGTGGTGGCGCTCGGCGCGTCGCGCGCGCGCCTCGTGGCCAAACTCTTTGGTGGCGCCAATGTCCTCCATGCCTTTCAGGACGGCGTGCATCATATCGGCGCGGCGAATGTCGACGTGGCGCGCGCACTGTTGGCCGAGCACAACATCCCGATCTGCGCTGAGGATGTTGGTGGCACGCGTGGCCGCCATCTCACCTTTTCTGTAACGGACGGCACCGTGTCCGTCAGGAAGCTTCGAGCATGAGCGCGACATTGGATTTCGACGTGCTCCGGCAGGTATTCGTCGATGAGTGTTACGACGGACTGGATGCAGTTGCCGAGTCGCTGATCAAGCTCGAGACAAATCCGGATCACCCGGATGCTCGCGCAGCAATCTTTCGGGTCGCGCATACCGTCAAGGGCGGCGCCTCCATCGTCGGGTTTACGTGTGTGGCCGAGTATGCGCACTTGTTCGAGGATGCGCTCGAGTCGTTGCGTGCGGACACGACGCCGGTGACTCCGCTTCAAGTCACGTTGCTCCTGCAGGCAACCGACGCACTGCGTGCGATGATCTCGGCAGAAGCGGCGGGTCGCGACATCGCGATTCGTGAATCGGACCGGACCCTCTTGAGCCATCTCGCCGCGTCGGTCGCGCGACGCAACGGTGAGCTGGTACACGAGTCGCGACAGGATTCGTTGGGTGTCGGCCAGGTGGCGGCGCCACCGGAGCAGGCGCAGGCGCGCGCACTTCGCGTCGACATGGGTCAGCTCGACAACATGCTTACGCTGAGCGGCGAGATCGCTGTCGCGAAACAGCGCTTGCAGCAGCATCTCGAGTCCGGCGCGTCTCGTGAAGAAGCATTGTTCGCGTCAGAGGAGCTGGACCGTGTATTGAACGAGTTACAGGAGCGTGTCATGCAGCTTCGCCTCGTCACGCTCGGACCAGTGTTCCGCCCACTGGCGCGTCTCGTTCGTGACATCGCAACGACACAGGGCAAGATGGTGCGCCTGGTGACCGAAGGCGACGACGTCGAAGTCGACGCGTCGATCGTGCAGCAACTGCGAGATCCGCTGGTGCACATGATCCGGAATGCGGTGGATCATGGTATCGAGTCGCGCAAGGATCGTGCGGCGGCAGGCAAGCCGGATTGCGCGACGATTCGCATACGCGCCGCAACGGAGCGTGGTACGGTCGTCATCACGATCGAGGATGACGGCGGTGGCTTGCGTCGCGATCGGATTCTCGCAACCGCACGCGCGCGCGGACTTGTGTCCGAAGACAGCGCGCCGTCCGACGCGGAAATCAGCACACTGATTTTCGAGCGGGGATTCTCCACCGCCCCGGAAGTGACGCAGCTGTCCGGACGCGGCGTCGGCATGGACGTCGTGCGTGAGAATGTCGAAGCGCTGCGCGGCAACATTGCGGTGCGCAGCCAGGAGGGATTGGGCACCACGTTTTCCATTCGCGTGCCGCTGACCATTGCCATCATCGATGGCTTCGTTGTCGGTGTTGGCGACGAACGCTACGTCATTCCCGGTGATGCGGTGTGCGAGTGCATCACGATGCCCGCAACCGAACGCACGGGCGATCGCTTTGGAGTGCTCAACGTGCGCGGTCACGCGATGCCGTACGCGCGTCTGGCGGCGCTATTTGGAACCACGTGCCCGCCTGTCGCACGCGAAAACCTCATTGTCTTGCAACACGATGGACGACAGTTCGGTCTCGTTGTCGACGCGCTGATCGGTGAGCGTCAGGCGGTGCTCAAGCCGTTGCATCGCTTGTTCGATGGTGTTCCCGGCGTGTCTGGCTCGACCATCCTCGGCGATGGACGCGTGTCCCTGATTCTCGACGTACCGCATCTTTTCGCGGGCTTCGTCGCTCCCCTTTCAATTGCAGGCACAGCCTCATGACGCCGCGCATCGTTTTGGCGCTCGCGCTTACGCTCGGCATCGCCCACCCGGCTGTTGGTCAATCCGACCAATCAATTCCTAGCTTCGACTTGCTCAAGGCGGCCCATGGCGCCGACTCCCTTCGTCGCGTAACCGCGCGGCAGCAAGCTGAGTTTGCAAAGCTGTCCAAAGCGAATAGCGCGAAGTCGGACACCATTGTGCGGCAGCGCCGGGAGCTGGAGAAGTTGCGCGCCATGCTCCCATTGGTCGACAGCGTCGCCCGTGGAGGTCCAGTGAGTCGAGCACGCGACACCGCGTCTGCCGAAGTGGTGTTGATGATTCCAGCCGCCGTCGTTGTTGCGGTTTCAGCGCCCGAGCCCGCGACAGCGGCAGCACCTGCTGCACCCGTTGCACCTGCGACATCTGTCCCAACGCCAGCCGCTGCTCCTCGAGCCGCATGGCCCTCGTTGCCGGCGCTATCGGGGCTGCTTCAGCTCTGGATCAGCGGCGGCGATGCGGGTTTCCGGAACACCTATCGTCTTAGACGCGCTGAGGTCCGAGCATCCGGAGCCACGACGCCGCTGCTGAGCTGGACGATCATGCTCGATTTGGGCAAGACGTTATCGGCGACCTCAGTGACCTTGCCGAATGGCACCATCCAGACAGCGGTGTCGCAAAACAGCCGCGCGCTTCAGGACGCCGCGATTTTCCTGCAGGCCTCGCCGACGCTGCGCATCGATGTCGGCCAGCAAAAGATTCCGTTTGGGCTCGAAGGGGCCCAGTCGTCCGGCACGCTGGAGACTGTCGAGCGCTCGCTCTTCGCATCCGATCGGGCGCGCGGCGGAAGCTTTGGCGATATGCGCGACATTGGCGTCGCGCTCCGCGGACGCTGGACATCCGCACTCGATTACCAGGTGGGTGCGTTCAATGGCAGCGGTGAAGCCCAGAACGACGTCGACGCAAATCTCGCCAAGGCCATCATCGGCCGGGTCGCATTCAGGCCGATGACCGCACTGCAGTTTGGTGTCTCCGGCGTGTATGCGGGCACCACGGCGGCCGACGCACCACGCCGTGATCGTGACGGCGTCGATGTTCGTTTTCGCAGCGGAAAGTTGCTGCTTCAAGCCGAAGCTGTCGCTGGACACGATGCACTGCTCTCCCGACGTGGCATGTACGCACTCGCCAGTTACCGCGCGCTGCCCATGACGGATCTTCACGCGCGATTTGACGCGTGGGATCCGGACACGAAGCGCGAAGCCGATACCGCGTCTGCCACAGAGCGCGATTACCTCGCGGGCTTTACCTGGACGATGCCCGCTGCTGGTCTCAAGACGCAAGCGGATGTCGTACGGCGCACCTACTCGTCTGCACTGGCGCCGAGCCGGTGGCAACTCCTCATCAATCTTCAGACCTCCTGGTAGCGCGCCGCGCTAACAGGTCAACGATCAACTGACTGCGCGCAAGGCTGCGCGCTGCACTCACCAGGGGAACAGAATGTTCGACAACATGAAGATCGGCACCCGCCTGTTCGGGATGGCGGCCACACTCGCGATACTCATGGCCATTGTTGGCCTGATGGGACTTCGCTCGCTCCAGAATTCCACTGAGACGCTGCGATTGAGCCTCAACACGGCAACGTTGATTACTTCGTCCGTTGACGAAGGTCGCGATTCACAGGTTGAATTCAAGAAGCAGGTGCAGGAATGGAAGGATCTACTCATTCGCGGCCGCTCACGTGCTGATTTCGAGGCACACTACACCGGCTTCACCAAACAGGAAGCCGTTGTCCAATCGCAGCTTGGCTCGCTGCGTGACAGCCTGCACGTAGTCGGCATCGCGGCTGGCGACATCGACGGCTTGATGCGCGAGCATCTGGCGCTCGGCGCCAGGTATCGCGAGGCGCTCAAGCAGTACGATCCGTCCAGTTCGCAAGCGGCTCAGCATACGGATTCTCTCGTGCGCGGCGCTGACCGGTCGCTGACTAACGCAATGGATGCGCTTGTCGACAGCGTGGAGCATGCGGGCTTCGCTCGGCTGAGCGGGATGGTGCAAGGCGCGGAAAGTACCTACCGCACAGTGCGCACGACGTTCGGTGTTTCGCTGTTGCTCGCCATTGGCCTGGCGCTTACGGTGGCGTGGGGCACGATTCAATCGATCACGCGTCCGCTCGACACGTTGATCAAGGCGGCGGACCTCATCGCCAACGGCGACTTCCGGTGGAAGACCACCAGCATGCGCGGCGACGAAACCGGCATGCTGCAGGCCGCAATGCAGCGCATGGCAGAAACACTGTCCACGACAATCGGACAGGTACGCCTTTCGGCGAATCAGCTCAGTGACGCTGCGACGCAGGTGTCGGCGACGGCGCAGGCCGTGTCGCAGGGCACGAGTGAGCAGGCTGCGTCGGTTGAGGAGACGAGTGCAAGTCTCGAGCAGATGGGCGCTTCGATTTCGCAGAACGCCGAGAACAGCCGAGCCAGCGAGGAGATTGCAACGCGCAGCGCAAAGGATGCGGACGAGAGCGGCCGCGCAGCACACGAAACGATGTCGGCGATGACCACGATTGCCGCGAAGATCTCGATCATCGAGGACATTGCATACCAGACGAATCTTCTCGCGCTCAACGCGGCGATCGAAGCCGCCCGTGCTGGCGATCATGGAAAGGGCTTTGCCGTTGTCGCGACGGAAGTGCGCAAGCTTGCTGAGCGCAGCCAGGCAGCAGCGAATGAAATCAGTGCACTGGCTGGCAGTAGCGTAAGTGTCGCCAAGCGGTCTGGCGAGCTGCTCGCGAACCTTGTTCCCACAATCGGCAAGACGGCGGTGCTCGTCCAGGAAGTCGCGAGCGCGTCACGCGAACAGGCACTTGGCGTCGCGCAAATCAACAAGGCGATGAGCCAGGTGGATTCAGTCACGCAGCAGAACGCGTCGGCGTCAGAAGAACTGGCCAGCACGGCGGAAGAGTTGGCCGCGCAAGCCGAGTCGCTGCAGCAGATCGTCGCGGCGTTCCGGATTGCGGCTGATCAGGATGAGCGCATTGCGTCGCCCATGGCCATTCCGGATTTCTCGAACATGAACAAGCGCTCGACGCGTCTCGTGCAGAAGCACAACGGCGTGGCGAACGGAAAGAAGCGTCGCGAAGTGAGCACGTATTCCACGCACCACACTGCCGGCGCGGCGGCTGATCCCACCGATCGCGACTTCGTCCGGTTCTAACAATGACGACCATCGCGAATCACACCGAAACGCATACGCAGTTTCTCAGCTTCGTGCTCTGTGGCGAGGAGTACGCGGTGAACATTCTGCGCGTCAAGGAAATCATCGAGTACGACACGCTCACGCGCGTTCCGTCCATGCCTGAGTGCGTGCGTGGCGTGATCAACCTTCGGGGGAGAGTCGTTCCCGTCGTGGACCTGGCCGCACGCTTTGGGCTCGGGACCAGCAACATCACGCGTCGCAGCTGCATCGTGATGGTGGAGCTCGCCGACGGCGACGAATCCGTCATCATGGGCGTCATCACCGACGCGGTGAGTCAGGTCCTCGATCTCACCGAGAGCGCGATTGAACCACCGCCGTCGTTCGGAACGCGCATCAGCACGGATTTCATTCTCGGCATGGCAGAAGCAGGAAAGAAGTTTGTCATCATCCTGAATGTGGACCGCGCGCTGAATGCTGCGGACCTCTTCGGTGAGCCCGCGCTCGCCTCATGATTGCCACAGGAGACGCCGCGGTGCGCGACATCACGACAAACGAATACGCAGGCTTTCAGCGATTGATCGGCGACGAGGCAGGCATTTCGCTCGGCGCCGGAAAACGACAGCTGCTTGTCGGCCGAGTCGCGCGCAGTATTCGTGAGCGCGGGTTGGACTCGTATGGCGAGTATCTCGAGATCGTGCGCGCTGATCGGACCGGGCAGGAATTGGTTCGATTGCTCGATCTCGTGACGACGAACGAAACGCGGTTCTTCCGGGAGACGCCGCATTACCGGTACCTCGCGGACGAACTGTGCCCAGCGTGGCGCCAGTCCGCCGATGCCGGTCGTCGTTCGCGACAGGTTCGCGTGTGGAGTGCTGCGTGTTCGACAGGACAGGAGCCGTACTCCGTTGCCATGACGTTGATGGATCATCTCCCGGCTGCCGAGGGATGGAGCATCGAGGTTCTTGCCTCGGATCTGTCGACGCGTGTGCTCGCTGTTGCCACGAGCGGCGAATACGAGCTGGCCAAGGCGGACGAAATTCCGGCGGCATACCTCCGCCGCTTCATGCTCAGGGGAATTGGAGCACGCGCCGGTTGGATGAGTGTGTCTGCCGAAGTACGCCAGGCCATTCGCTTTTTTCGCGTCAACCTGAATGAGCGCGAGTATTCCGTTCCGGGCTCGTTCGATCTCGTCTTCTGTAGCAACGCGCTCATCTACTTCTCACGCACTGGTCAGTCCGCGGTTGTCGATCGGCTGACGAAACGACTCGCTCCTGACGGGCGCCTGTTCGTCGGTCACGCCGAGAGTCTGCACGACCATCGCGCACTGCTCCGCACTGTCGCTCCGACGGTGTACGCACGCGTTAACTCATCGCATTGAAGGGAGCAGGAATAGATCATGAATCCGTATACAGTTTTGTTGTGCGACGACGCACTGTTCATGCGCACGATGCTTCGCGGCATCTTGACGCAGGCCGGATATGAGGTGATTGCCGAAGCGGTCAACGGACGGATTGCGGTTGAGCAGTACGTTGCGACGCGTCCCGATATCGTGTTCATGGATATGGTGATGCCGGAGTTGGGCGGTGTGGATGCCGTCCGCGAGATTTGCGCGATTGATCCGAACGCGCGCATCGTGATGTGCAGCGCCATGGGCCAGCAACAGATCGTTGACGAAGCTGTGGCAGCCGGCGCGAAGGGCTTCATTACCAAGCCGTTTACCGGCTCACGCGTCCTCGAGGCCCTCAAGGACCTCATGGAAGGAGCGCACAGATGATCGCGCTCGACGACCGCGCGCATGATGCCGTCCGCGAGCTTGTGAACATCGCGAGCGGCAATGCGGCGTCAGCGCTGGCACAGTTGCTTGGCCAGCGCACCATGATCAGCGTACCGACACTGACGTTCGCGCAAATCGAGGACATTTCGGTTGTGCTCAACGTGACCGGCGAGCCGAACGTGGTGGTCGCCATGCAAGTGCTCGGCGATGTGACGGGCGGGCTGCTCTTCGTCATGCCGACGGGGCGCGCTCACAAGCTCAGCGCACTGTTGCTCGGCATGGAGGTTCCTGCGTCGGGCGACTTCGATGCGAACGGGCAATCCAGCCTGCAGGAGACGGCGAACATTCTTGCCGGCGCGTATGCCGGTGCGCTCGGCACCGTGTTAGGCGGCATGGTAATGATTTCTGTGCCTGCATTCAGCATTACGCCGCCGGAGGATGTGCTGGCGCGTTTTCGTGGCGTGAGCGGCGCGAGTCCGTTCGGGCTCTGCATCGAGACGACGTTTATCGTCGGTACGCTCGAGGCGGAGTGCGGCGGACATATGGTGTTCCTGCCCGGTGTGGGCACACTCGAGTCCATCGTCGAGTCGCTCACCCGCGTATAGAGACGAGAGCGATGGGCAAGCCACTGCGGGATCTCCTTGTCGCGCGATCGAACGCGGAACGGAGGCGCGCGGACAGTGGAGCCGTCGCCGAGGATCCGCGTCGATCCGCCACA
>JBDTXZ010000020.1:0-13835 GCA_040005935.1 bacterium
AGCGCGTGTCGGGATCTTCTGTCCACGCGCGACGAACGCCACAGAGCAAGGAAAGGAGATCCCGACACTCGCTTCGCTCCTGCGCGATGACAACCCTTATCTGAACCGTATCGTCCTTCGCTGCGGCTTCGACATCGGCTTTTCCACGCAACCGCGCGGCACAGGGCGGTTGTTCAGTCTGATCCTCAATACATTCGCCTGGAAACCGTGAGGAGGGCTCTACGTAACGCGGGTTGGAACACGCGGGCGATCTTTGGAAGCGCTCTGCGCCCGCATTTGATTGACTCGCCGGCAACTCGACTCGGGTGTTAGGCGAACGCACTGATTCCAATCACCGACAAACTGATGCGATGTCCGTTGAGCCAGT
The DNA here is from genome assembly GCA_040005935.1 of bacterium. Classification (GTDB taxonomy): domain Bacteria; phylum Gemmatimonadota; class Gemmatimonadetes; order Gemmatimonadales; family Gemmatimonadaceae; genus AG11. The sequence goes on from JBDTXZ010000020.1 coordinate 368, forward strand.
GGTCCCGGTTCTAATTCTCTCTGGCACGGTCGGCGTCGGGAAATCGACCATCCTCGACGAAGTCCACGACCTGCTTGTTCGAGCACGCATCCCGCACGTGTGCCTCGACACAGATGCGCTCGCGATGTCGTGGCCCGCGCGCGGAGACTTCAATCAAATCACGATGTTGGACAATGTTGCAACCGTCTGGGCGAACGCCCGCGCCGCCGGCGCAACGCGAGTGGTAATCGCCAGCGTCGTTGAGCGGCGAGGTGATCGGGAGGCCTTTCGCCGCGCAATCCCCGGCGCCGAGATCGTCGTCTGTCAGCTTGTTGCTCCGATGAACGTTCGGAGGTCGCGCCTTCGACAACGCGAGCGCGGCGCCGGCCTGGAATGGCATCTAAAGCGGACAGAGGAGCTTCAGGTCATTCTCGACACAGCCGCCATTCACGATTTTGTGGTGAGCAATGACCAACGCACCGTCCAGGAAGTTGCCGGCGAGGTACTCATGCGCGCCGACTGGCCCGGCCTCGGCTCTTAATACCTACACGCATGCGACAGCAGCTGCGATGGACGACTCTCACGCGACAGCGACGATCAGAAGACGCAGTGGAACAGCAACCGCGGATGCGTCCGGGTCGACGCGCAGCACGCCCTTAACCAGATGTTCCGCCGATCGGAGATCTGCTGGCCGATGCGGTGGTGGCCGGATATCCACGCGATGTGCTCGACGTCGGCTGCGGCGCTGGCGGCACGACGCTCGCCCGGACGATTTACCACCCGCACTCGACAGGCAGTAGACAGCTCGTCCGCCGACCCGTCGCCTCTACCGACTCCGCGCGGCAACGCGTTTCGCGTGGTGTTCCGCGGCCGCCTACACTGCTCGTTTAGCCGCAATGCTGTTCAGTTAGGGGCGAATGGATGTCATCCCGCAAACGCGAGCGCAGCGAGCGAGTGTCGGGATCTTCTGTCCATGCGCTCGACGAACGCCACAGGGTGCGGATAGTAGATCCGTAACTTCGCTCCGCTCCTGCGGGATGACAGCCCCTATCTAAACCGTATTGCGTTTAGCCGTGACCAGACCCGTGTGTCGGGCGGTTGTCTGATCCGGTCGAGGCGCGAACAGCCGCGCGCGCGATGCCGCGTAGCATCCCGTTGAAGATCGCACCGTGCAACGGATAGAGCGCGTACCAATAGAGTAGACCCGTCAGCCCGTGCGGCTCGAAGACAGCGGTCTGCTGGATAACGCTGCCAGCGCCGCTCGATGTCACTTCAAACTGCAGCCACGCGCGGCCAGGCAGCTTCATTTCGGGAGTAAGTCGCAGGAGTCGGCCACGCTCGATTGCCTCGACCCGCCAGAAGTCCACGGCGTCGCCTGGATGCAACGTGTTAGGATTGCGCCGGCCGCGCCGCATGCCCGCGCCGCCAACCAGCAGATCGAGAAACCCGCGGAGCTGCCATAGCCAGTTGCCATAGTACCAGCCAACCGCCCCGCCAATTCGCTCGATCGGACGAAACGCGTCGTCCGTCGGACAGTCCACGGAAATCCGCCGAGAATCCACGCGACGTGATCCCAGCGTCACTCCTCCCCACGACTTCGACCGCCCGACCGACGACCGGGCATCCGACCAGCGCGTCTCGGCAAACTCGTGGTCCTCGTTAGAGAGCGCTTGGGCGATCGCCGCCCGCATGCCGCGCGGCTGAACCGACGGCATCAACTCCGCCGCGCGCGTCGAGGTGACGACCGTCGCGTTGCGGACGCTGTCAATCAGCTTCTGCCCCACGCGCGCATAAACGGGTGTGACGAGGCCAAGCCACCGTCCGGACAACCACGGGGTGAGCAACGGCACCTTGATGAAAATGCGCGGAAGCTCGCGTTGCGCCGCGTACTCGCGCATCAGATCGAGGTACGACACGGAATCGGATCCGCCGATCTCGACCACCTCGCTGTCCGTCAGCGGTACGTCGGAGGCGGCAATCAGGTACGCAATCACGTCGGTGATGGCGATGGGCTGCGTGCGCTGGCTCACCCAGCGCGGCGTCAGCATCAGGGGCAGGCGCTCGACCAGCGCGCGCACGAGCTCGAACGACAGGCTGCCCGATCCGATGATGACTGACGCACGCAGCTCGATCGTGAGCACACCGGTCTCGCGCAGAATTCGACCAACCTCATGCCGACTCGCCAAGTGCGGTGACAGTGGCTCCTTCGTTCCGAGTCCACCCAGGTAGACAATGCGCTGCACACCGGCGTCCGCGGCCGCGCGCGCGAAGTTGTGGGCGCCCGCGAACTCGTCCTGCGTAAAGTCGTTCGCCGCGCCCATCGCGTGAATCAGGTAGAAGGCGGTATGTACGCCCGCGAGCGCGGTGCCGAGGCTCGGCGGATCGAGGACGTCGCCGTGCACGACCTCAACGTCGTCAGGCATGCGTGCGCGCAGCGACTCCGGGTGGCGGGCCATGCACCGAATGCGGCCATGACGACGCAGCGCGCGCACGAGCCGGCCGCCGACATAGCCCGTCGCCCCGGTAACCAGGCACAACGGCCCCAACGGCGAGGTGGGAGATTCCGTCGTCACGCCGACATCTCTCTTGCGCGGCGCAACTCGGCGATCAGTCCATGGATTGTCGACTGCACTGTGATACCAATCGCCGACAGCTCTGGAGCGAGTGCGGCAGCGCCGGCGCCGCCCACGAGGATCGAGACCGTGTGAGGAAGCCGCGACCGGAGTCGGCTCAGCTCCGCCAACACGCCGTGCCGATGCTCGACGAAGACGACACTGATCGCCACCAGACGCACGTCGGCAGAAATCGCGGCATCGGCAATCTCGTCGGCGGGCAAGTCGACGCCCAGGTCGAGCACGTTCCACCCTTCGATAGCAGCCGCGACCCCTACGAGAAGCGCACCGATAGCGTGACGCTCACCGGCGGGCGTCGTGATGAGGATCCGCGGCGCCGCGCTGTGCGCGGCGAACGAGCGAATGCGTTCCGCGACGATATCGTTGAGCAACGATGAGATGAGGTGTTCCTGCGCAATGGTCATGACGCCCGCGTGCCATTCATCGCCCACCCGCCGCAGCAGTGGAACCACGACCGTTTCGATGAATGGCAACATGCCCATGCCGACCGCCGAACGGCGAAGCAGATCGTCGAGGCCTGCGGAATCCAGTCTGCGTGCGAGGACAAGTGCCGACCCGATGATGTCGGGCGCATCGGCCATCGGGGGCGCCGCGGCAGGCCGCCGTTCTCGCGCCGCGATATCGTCGCCTACCAGTGCGGCTATCGCCTCGGTAGAGAGCCCCACCACGCTGGAAATGCTGCGGCCGGCCCGTGTGGCGGCGTGTAACAGGGACAGGCGCTCCACGTCCGAATCCGAGTACAGGCGCTGGCCGCCCGATCCGCGCGATGGCCGAACCGCGGTATATCGCCGCTCCCAGACGCGCAGAATGTCCTGCGAGAGTCCAGTTCGCTCAGCGACGACAGCGATGGGGTGGCGCGGCTCGTCCTGTCCAGCGCGTGAATGATCCTCCATGATAGATCTTAACCTTTGCTCAGCCACGTAGATCGTTTTCGATGGACATGGAGCTGACAAGATTCGGGATCGGCCATGTCGGGTAGAAAGCGCTGACGCCAAGTTGCCGGCGTTTGATTGAAATGCGCATTAGAGTTTTCTACTGTCGTACGCCCAGTGAAGCAGGGCTTGTCGCTGTCGCGGGCGGCACGTGAGGTCGCCCGGCCGGCATGCGTTGCGGATCTGGGCGGCGTGGCGGCGCATCTGACGCCAGCGTCTGATCTGTCGTTCGTCATCGTAGCCCCGACGGCCGAGATAGTACCGGCAGTACCACTGGAACCATCCGCGCGGATCGTCTTGACGCAGCCATCCGTTCTTGCGCCAGACGGCCAGCGGCTGCGACGCGTTCACTCCGAAGAAGTTGAGACTCGGGTCGTGGCGTTCCGCGCACAGCCGGGCACCGCGGTACCAGCTCCGGGGAAACTCGTTCCGGCAATCGGTCATGTACTTCCCGCCGAAGACACCGAGCGACAATAGCTCGCGCGGTGTGAGCTCTGGCTCGAACCCCGTATCAAAGTTTCGTCCGGCGGGCTCGATCAGCACGTATGAGTATCCCTGCTGCATCAAGTCGTTGACCACCACGTGGCGCGGCACGCTACTTCAGTCCTGGAGACAGCGTGCCCTGCGTCGCCGCGGGGAATGCGGCCAACTGGAACGCGGCGCCTGATGTCGGCGTGAACAGGCCCGCTGCGCGGGCATGAATGCGGCCGTCGCGATCGACCGCGAGGACGTAGATGCGGCCCTCGTTGCCAAGGCCAAGTGCTCGGCGAAAGGGCGTTTTGTCGATGTACAGCGTGATGGTCGCGGCGCGGACCGCGGTATCGGGAATTCCACCGCGCATGCCACCGTCGATGAACGAACGCACGAGCCGATACCGGCGGCCCAGCGTCGGCAATTCGTAAATCCTCACGTCGTTACGGTCATTGGCCAGCGTCTTCAAGAAGGGCATCCATCCGTCCACGTCGCGCTGCTGCTCGCGTTGGAACGCGATGACCACCAGGTTGAGTGCGCCCTCGAACTCTCGAGGGAGGTCGAACCGCTTTCCATTCAAATTGTCGCCGGACACGGCCGGGAACCGGGCGAGCGAGTCGTGCGCGTTCGGCGCGACGATCGGAGAGATGGTCATTCGAGAATTCGTTGAAATTGAAAGCGTCGACGCGAGGACAACGCTCATTGCCGATCGAACCATCGTCGTCTCGTTCGTTGTCGGGTGGTGAAAGCGCGCGGTAGATCTACCGCGCGCTTCCGGAGCGTGCCGCGATCAGCGACCCGCGGTTGCTGGCTTCGCTGCGGGCATCAGCACCTTGTCGATGACGTGGATCACGCCGTTCGAGGCGACAATGTCCGCGGTTACGACTTGCGCGCCGTCGACATACACCTTGCCGTCACGAACGACGATGTCCAGCGTCTCGCCGTTGAGCGTCTTGGGCTTGGCGCCGTTGCCCTTGATGACGTCTGCCGCCATGACTTTACCCGCGATGACGTGAAAGGTGAGGATCGATGACAGTGTTTCCTTGTCGCCCACCAAGCCCTCAACGGTTCCTGCCGGCAGCTTGGCAAAAGCGGCGTCCGATGGGGCGAAGACCGTGAACGGTCCGGGACCCTCGAGCGCTCCGACAAGATCGGCCGCCTTGAGCGCCGTCACGAGCGTCTTGAAGTTTCCTGCTTCGACTGCAACCTCGACGATGTTCTTCATGGTCTTCTTCTCCTTGGATTTTGCCTGCGCAGACGCGAGGTCCGGCAGGATTGTGAGCGCGACGAGAGCCGCCGCAACGCCGAATGTGATTTTCTTCATGTCCCGATTCGGTAGATGGAGGTGTGATGCGTCGCGTCAGGCGCGCGCCGCACGGGGAGTCGCAAGCCAACGGCGCTGGATACCGCGCCACTGCAGCGCCTGATACACGGCGGCCATGCCGACGAGCAGGTACACGGTCCGGCTGAGCAGTGACATGCTGCCGAACAGGGTGGAGACGAGGTCGAAGTTCATGGCGCCAACGAGGCCCCAGTTGAGACCGCCGATGACGAGGAGAACGGCCGCAGCCACATCAAAATTTTTCACTTGGCGCTCCAGTTGGATGTTGCGACCAAGACCGTGCTAGGCCGCTGTGTTCAGTGTTTGTACATGCTAAGTGACATAATAATAGACGTTGTTCATTGTTTGTCAAGGCCTTGTATGGACAAACGCTGGACGGCGAGAGCACACGATTACGATGGCGTACTCGTCAGCGGTGTGTGCTTTGAGTCGCTAGCGAGATAAAGTCCATGCGTGACTTCAGCGTTGCGCCAAACTCCGCGGCAAGAGGCATGAGTCAGAAGCTCGAGTTCTTTCTCGGCGATGGCCCGATCGGGGATACGAGGGATCGGCATACCGGCGCGCGCCCGGGCGATATCGGTGCCCCTCACGGCTTAGTCGGCGTTGATCACGAACATCGTCTAAGTCACGATGAAAAGGTCCAGTTGGGCACGCATCTTTGCTGGGTCCCGTCCTCATTTCTCGCGTCGAGAGACCGTCGCGGGGGCACTTTGATCCGCGATGTCTCTGAGTTCTCGGCACCGCTCGGATGGCCTGGCCGGTTGGTCGAGCGTTTCGTGCTCACGGCCTACATGCGCGCCTTTCTTAGCGCGTCATGCCGTACGTCAGTGCTGAGTCTCGGCCGGGCTCCGCGTCTGGCGAGAAGCCAGAATGAACATGCGCGCCAAAGCGGGACTTGTCGCAGAACGTATTTGGCCAAGAGTGGCCCGGGCGCGAGTCTCGGTGCCCGCGCTCGTCGCGGGCGCCGCTCGGCCTCGGCGCGGCTGCGACAATTCGCGCAGCGTACTCTCCAACCGTACGTTTGCGCAGACAGGCCCCTGCATCGTGCGCGGCGGCCCTCATTGAACGCGCAGCCGGAGCACGCCCCGGCGAAGCAATTTCCGCTTCCATTCTGTTGTCTGTGTGCCCGCATCGGAGGACGCTAAGTGCATTGGAAATCTGACCGACTGGCGACGGCTGTGCTCGTCCTTTCCACGCTGCAAGTGTTCAGCCCCGTCGCCCTTGCCCAGGGTGAAGCGAAACCGCGCATTACGCGCGTTGCCGAACTGCCTGCATTCTCATATCCGCTGACGGGCAGCGTCGAGGCGTTCATGCGAGCCGACACGGCGGCACCCGCGCGCGCGCTTCGCGCAGCGGTCAAGCGTGACATCGAATCGGTGCTGGTGAATTATGAGATCGCTGACCTCGGCCTCATTCGGTCCCTGAAGGGCACATTGATGAACATTGCCATCCTCGAGAGACGGGATGCAGAGGCTTTGCGCTTGATCGAAGAACGTCGCGCAGTGACCGCGAAGACGAGCACCCGCCTCGTGACTGGCATCGAGGCGCAAGCCATGATTGGCGCGCGACGGTCCATCTCGAACCAAACGTCGGTGGAATTTGTGAAGGAAGTGGAGCACGGGCTGCGCAGCATCCTGCGCGCGCTGCCGCTCGATTCGGTGGAGAATGAATTGCGCGAGGCAAAATCCAGTCTCGCCTTCGTAACGGATGGCATGATCGTGGGCCCCACCCGCAGCGTGCAAGCTGCGGTGGATCAGAATGGTGCCATTCCGCTGAGCGTGGCCCGCGGACTCATAGCCGGGATGTTCTCGCTGGCCGTGGAGATTCCCGCGAAGGCGGGACTGATTGCCGCGTACGACGGCGTGCTTGCGGGCAGGACCAACGCTGATAAGGCCGATGTCTGGGCTGCGCGCAGCGTCACGTTCTCGTCCAGCGCCGGCCTTTCGCCTGTCGTCGTCGGCATATGGGACAGCGGCATCGACACGGCACTCTTCTCCTCGCGGCTCGTGCGCGATGCCCGCGGGCGCCCGCGGGTGATGGCGTTCGACCGTCATATCCGCCAGACCGATACGCCGATGGCGGAATTGCCAAAAGAGCTTCTCGCGCGGCAGGACGAGATGAACAGGATCTTCCGCGGAGTGGGTGACATGGACGCCAACCTCGAAACGGCGGATGCGAAGTACGTGCGCGACCGCATGGCCAGGCTCTCGGCCGATTCCGTCGCGATCTATGAGGAATGGCAAGATCAGTGGAACGGCTACACACATGGCACAGCGGTCACGAGCGTCGCGGTAGCGGGGAACCCCGCTGTTAGCGTTGTGCTCGGGCGCATGGAATTCAGTTATGGCGCGATTCCGGACCCGTGTCCCTCACGAGCCAACGCCGAGCGTGAGGCGGCGATGCTTGGTCGCATGGTGGCTTTTTTCCGATCGCAGCAAGCACGCGTCGTGAATATGTCGTGGGGCCGACCGGAAAACGGGATGTTGAGTGAACTCGAGCGATGCGCGCCATCGATACCGGTAACCGAGCGCGCGGCAATCGCGCGTTATGCGGTCGATACCCTGCGACGCGCGATGATGGCCGAGATGCGTGCGTCACCGGGCATGCTGTTCGTCGCTTCAGCAGGAAACTCCGGGAACAACACTGAGTTCAACGACTTCGCGCTTCGGATCGACCTGCCGAATATGCTGCTGGTTGGCGCCGTCGATCGTGCGGGTGACGAGGCATCGTGGACGAACACGGGCCCGCTGGTCCGACTTTACGCAAACGGTTACCTGGTGGAGACACAGGTTCCTGGCGGCAGCAGGGAGGCGAGTTCCGGCACGTCGTTCGCTGCGCCCGGTGTGGTGAACGCGGTGGCGAAAATGCTGGCGGTGCAGCCAGCGCTGACGACTACGGCGGTTGTGGAGATCCTGTTGCGCACGGCGGACGTGAAGGGACCACGCGGCCTCAGGATCATGAATCCCGCGAAGGCGGTTGCGGAGGCAAGAGCGTTTGTGGCGCGGTAGTCGCTCCCCTTTTGCAGCAGAGCTGGGCGCTAGATCACACCAACCCGGTATCGGGATGAGAGCGCCATACGTCTGCCTTCTTTGTCGCGGTCCTGTCTTCCTCGGCCGCCGCCCAGCCCTCGATCCAGGGGGGCGTGGACGCCTCTGCCGGAGCAGGACCGCATGCCACGCGCACAGGAAACGTGTACTGGGACCATGACAACGCCGGCACCGGATGGCTGGCGCTCAGCGCGGAGTTGCGTACGCGCCAGCGGGTCATGCCGTAAGTCAGTACGGAGCATCGTCCCGGCCCCCAACTCTGGCGAGAAGGCAGTCTGCAACGAAGCGCCAAACGGCACTTGTCGCAGAACCTGTTTCGCCAAGAGTTGAGGAGGCGCGAGTCGGCGGCCGCGCGCACGTTGCGGGCGCGCTCGGCGTTGGCATTGGCTTGGCATGGCTCACGTGGACGATGACTGGCACCGTTTCGCCGAGACGGTGCTGTCCGCAGTTCTCTCGCAGCACGTGACGCTTCGTGGTGGTTTGCGTTACGAACGATGGCAGGTGCTCGGCGACCCCTTCTGGCGTGCACCGATTATCGGGGAATCCGACTCAGGTGCTGAGTCGTGCGGTGACAGACCAACTCAACTGCGCAACAGCCGGTACAGCGGCGGCATCAACCGGTCGACGCAACATTCTGTCATCCCGCAGGAGCGAGCGCAGCGAGCGAGTGTCGGAATCTTCCGAACGATCCGCGACGCAGTCCGAGGTTGGACGAAGAGTACATCCCGACGTTCACTCCGCTCTAACGGGATGACGTATCGCGATAGCGTTGCTTCCACCGGTTGCATTCACCGGTCCCTCGCTGCGCTCAGGACGACAAACTATTTGGACGAATAGCTATCGCTCGGCGGAATGGAAATAACAGTCACGCCAACTGACCGCGAGTATTTCCAGGACGATCGGCACGTTCTTCGACTCGCACGTTCCTTCGCACGGCACTGGCAACACCACATCCATCGACTTCCGCGCCGATATGGCCGCCAGGAACGTGATGATCAACACCAGCAGGATGTCGAGGAACGGCGTGACGTTGATGTCGGTCGTCAGGTTTTGCGCTTGGGCTTTCATAGGACGCTCCGTGTGAGGTGCGCCTACGATACGTGCGGTGGATTGCCCCATCGTGACGCCACCGTGAGATGGCGATGAACGAGACATTACGGTTCGATGACGCCGCCCCGGGTCGCGACGAAAAAGCGCCCGGACCCGAAGGCCCGGACGCAAAGTTCGTTACACAGCAGACGTTAGTGCGTAATGACGACGAACCACGCCGCGGTAATCGGTCCGGGCGTTGGCCGAGTGTTCGCGGGGGAGCCGGCCGGTGGTGGCGTTGATGGGCCGCGCGCCGGCTGAAAGAGATACGCAACGTGCTTCACGGGATCCACAGCGATTGTCTTGGCGCCCGGCACGGTCTCAACCGTCGCAACGGTCGTGTACTTGTTTGCCGAGACCTGACGAACCACCGTCACCGTGCCCTTGCCCGCGCCGCCAGGAATGTAGATCAACTTCTCGGAGTCGTCGTAGCCCAGTGCGTCAACGCGATCGCCATTCTCGATCTCCGCGACGACCTTGCCGCTGGCCGCATCCACAACGACGGACTTCTTGCTGCAGCCTGCGAAAATGCGATTCGATGCCTTGTCGTATGCGATGCCGGTGGGCCCGTCGCAGGGCGCAATCGGCCATGAGGCAGTGGCCTTCATCGTCTTCGCGTCGATCACCTGGATGGTGTTCTTGCCTTCGTTGTTCACGAAGATTCGCCCCTTGCCGTCGGCCGCCGCGCCTTCTGGTGAGTCGTCCTCGAGTTCGGCGGTCCCTGTGATGTCGCCAGTATTGGGATCCAGCGCGACCGCAGTGCCGGGCTTGCTGTGGTTCGTCAGGATGATCTTGTCATCGGTGGCGTCGTACATGATGCCATCGAGTCCGCCCACCTTCACTGGAATCTTCTTGATGAAGGCCAGCGTCTTCAGGTCGAACATCGTGACGGAGGAATCGCCGCCGTTCGTCGTGAAGCCGTGATTGTACTTGGCCGCGAGACCAATGCCGTGCATGCGCGGCGTGTTCGGGATGTCGCCCAGCACCTTGCCGGTGGCGCCATCGATGACCATCACATGCGTTTGCCGTGACACGAACACGCGACCGGTACCAGGCTCGGCGACGAGATAATCGGTCCCACCTTCACCGCCGATGTCGTACTTCTGCATCTTGAATGTCTGAGCCGAGGCAACGGTTGGCAGCGCGAATGCGGCGGCAGCCAATGTCGTCTTCACGATTGCGAAAGTGCGGGTCATACCAGCCTCGATCGGAGTGTGTAGGGTGCGGAACGGGCAACGCGTACTGTACAATGTCGTACCTGACGGCAGGATGACAGCCTCCGTCATGCAACAGATACGAAGTTGGCGCTGGGTGCGAGCGCGGGATGACACTGCGTGCAGAACGGGCGGAACTCCGCTCGGCGCGCCGTGATACCTAGTCAATACACCGATTCCGCGAGAACGTTTGATGACCCCCCTCCAATTGATCGCTAACAAAATGACGGCGGACGAATCCGCCGCTCAGGCGCGCCCTGACGCCAATCACGACGCCGACTTGCTGGACGCCTATTCGTCGGCGGTCGTGGGCGCTGTGGAGCGCGTCGGGCCGTCCGTCGCGCATCTCGAAGTGTGGCAGCCGGCCTCGGCGAAGACGCGACGTGGACGCGGACGCGGCGAGCAGGCAGGCACGGGGTCCGGGTTCGTCTTTACGCCCGACGGATTCGTGCTCACCAACAGCCATGTCGTCGAGAATGCAACGCGCGTACGCGCCACTTTTGGCGACGGAACCAGTTGCGCCGCGGACATCGTGGGCACTGACCCGGATACGGACCTGGCCGTTCTTCGCGTCAACGCTCCAGCGCTCGTTGCCGCACAACTTGGCGACTCGACTCGGCTTCGTCCGGGCCAGATGGTGATCGCCATTGGCAACCCACTCGGATTCGCCTCCACTGTCACATCGGGCGTCGTCAGTGCACTTGGCCGCACGATGCGCGCGCAGTCCGGACGGCTGATCGACGCAGTGATCCAGACGGATGCAGCGCTCAATCCCGGCAACTCAGGCGGCCCACTCGTGGATTCGCGCGGAACGGTGGTGGGCATCAATACCGCAATCATCAGCGGTGCGCAGGGCATCTGCTTCGCCGTGCCGGTGAACACCGCGCATTTCGTGATTCCGCAATTGATTGGCGAGGGGCGCGTGCGGCGTGCGTCCATCGGCGTCGCTGGACAGAGCATCCAACTCTCTCGCCGGCGCGTTCAACTCAACCATCTTGCTGCCTCTGGCGCGGTGCTCGTCACGTCCGTCACCCCACGCAGTCCAGCGGAATACGCGGGCCTGAGGGCGCGCGACATCATCATCGGCTTCGCGGACTCCGTCGTCGGCGGCATCGACGATCTCCAGCGGTTGCTGAATCGTGATCGCATCGATCGCGCGGCGAGCATCACGGTCTTGCGGGAAGGCGTGCAGATTCAACTCGCGATCATTCCGGCCGAAGACTCGACACTACGCACACGGTGACAGATCCTGCGTACTCCCTTGCGTCTGCGGCGGCCTCCGTTGTCGGCGCCTTTTACGCGCGGCACGCAGCTGCCGTAGACGAAAGTGCAGTGGGTGTAAACAGCCTTGTTCCGGACGCCGAGTCCGTCGTGTCGATGGCGGATGCGGCATTCTGGGCGAGTCTCCGCCGCGAAGAAGGACGTCCACCGCTTATCTCGCTTGCGTTCGTTCCGCCAAATCAAGCGGGACAACCGCTGATGTTCGCGACGCCGTTGCCACTCGCGCCAGACGCACTCGCCCGTCTCGCCCCTGCTGTCGAGCGGCCGGGCGTGCACCTCGGCGTCTGGCGCATGGGTGGTTCGCTGCGCGTGTGGGGTGCAACGCGTACGCTGCCGGAGTACAGCTTCGTGATCGAAGTGATCGAACCGGGTCTTCTCGCGCTGAAGTATCGTCGCGGTCCGGAGTTTGGAAAGTTCGGCAACATGGCTGTGCTGCGCGCGGACCAGATGCGCGTGGTCGATGAGCTGAGCGCGTATCAACCGAACTGTCCCTCGCTGTTGTCCGCGCTGTTCGCGGCGCTGCTCGATCTCGATGGCCGTCCGGAAGCGAGGGACAATGGCACGGCGCTGATGCAGTTGGCGGTATCGATGCGCAGCCACGGACGCGGTGGAGCACTGCTCGTTGTGCCGAGTGACACCGAGGCGTGGCGGGAGTCCATCGTGCAGCCGGTGAGTTACGGCATCTCGCCTCCGTTTGCGCGCCTGGCGGATCTCCTGAAGCTGCCCGCGAGCGAGCGTGGCCGAGCGGGTGGGCGCGATGGCGTGGGCAAGTTGATCGACACGGTCGCAGGCCTCACGGCGGTCGACGGCGCAGCGGTCATGAATGAGCGCTATGAAGTGCTCGCGTTCGGCGCAAAGATTGGCCGACGCGATGGGCTCAAGGCGGTGGAACAGGTGCTGGTCATGGAGCCCGTCGTCGACGATGTTCCTTCGCTCATTCCACCGGTGCAGCTTGGTGGAACGCGGCACCTATCCGCTGCGCAATTCGTGCATGATCAGCGCGACGCACTCGCGCTGGTGGCCTCACAGGACGGCAGGTTTACCGTGTTCGCGTGGTCCGGCGAGGAAAAGCTGGTGCACGCCCACCGTATCGAAACTCTGTTGCTCTGACGCGCAACCTTGTCGTAAGTAGCTTCGTAGGGACTGAAGCGTTGTCGGCCGAGCGTCCTTCACTGTTCAATACGCCATGAATTCAGAAATAATCATCGTTCCGGCTATCGTCCTGATTCCAGCCATCGTGCTGTGCCTGCGCATGTGGCTCAGGCACGCCGAGAAGATGGCCACGCTTTCATCGCACGAGCGGTCGCCGGAAACGGATCTCCGCATCACGCGAATCGAGCAGGCGGTCGAATCCATCGCGCTCGAAATGGAGCGGGTGGGCGAAGGCCAGCGTTTCATCACGAAAGTGCTGGCCGAACGCCAGATCGAGATGCCGCGCCGTCATGGCGCGGATGCCGGTCGTGTGAACACCCCGCACTAG
>JBDTXZ010000021.1:0-13604 GCA_040005935.1 bacterium
GACGCGAGCTGTTGGGCGAACGGCCGCGGGTACGGGCGGTTCACGCAAGAGCTCCTTCGCGCGATGACTGCCATCGCGCCGTCGGACACGTTTGTCTGCTTCGTTGACGAAGCTGCCGAACGACGATGGGACCTGGCGTCGCGTAACGTGGAATTGGTTCGCGTCGCGCAATCCGCCTCCCCCACCGACGCCGCAAGCGCGGACGGAAGCCGAGGACCAGCCGATATCCTGCGCTTTTCACGCGCTGTTGCGGCCGAAACGCTCGACGTGTTCTTCTCGCCGAGCGTCTACACGTATTTCCCCTTGCCACCGCGACTGCGCAGCGTGGTCACGATTCACGACGCCATTGCCGAACGGTTTCCCGAGCTCACGCTGCCCACGTGGCGTGCGCGCACGTTCTGGCGCGCGAAAGTGTGGCTCGCGCTGTTCCAGTCGCGCATCATTCTTACCGTCAGCGACTACGCCGCGCGCGAACTCGTTGAAGTCCTGGGTGTCGCACGGGACCGCCTTCGTGTGGCCGTCGAGGCACCGGCCGCCATCTACACGCCAAGCGCACCCGACGACGTGAGCGCCGCAGCCTCTCGCGTTGGCCTGCCCGCCAACGCACGGTGGTTCACGTACGTGGGCGGATTCAGCCCGCACAAGCGCGTCGCCGCGATCGTTCGCGCGCATGCCACCATCGCGCGCGAGCTTGGTGCCGCGGCGCCGCACCTGCTTCTCGTGGGCGCACTGAGCGGCGACTCCTTCCTTGGCAACCAGGGCGAAATCCGCGCTGCCATCGAGAGCGAGGGAACCGGCGCATTGGTGCACTGGACCGGATTCCTGCCCGACGAGGAGCTGCGACATCTGCACACGGGTGCCGTTGCCTTGCTCCTTCCGTCGTTGGCCGAGGGCTTCGGCCTGCCCGCAGTGGAGGCGGCGGCCTGTGGCTGTCCCGTCATCGCGACCACCGCCAGCCCGCTTCCCGAATTGCTCGCGGGCGGCGGCGTTTTCGTCGAACCGGGAAACGACGCCGCGCTCACGGAGGCAATGCAGCGCATGGCGACGGACGAACCGGAACGCGCGGCAATGGCCTCCGTCGCGCAATCACGCGCCGCTGCGCTCACGTGGGAGCGTGCGGCGGACGTCACGCTCGATGCATTGCGCGAGGCAGCAACGTGAAGCCGCTTCGCTTCGCAATGTTCACGACGTTTTACCCGCCGTACAATTTCGGCGGGGATGGCATGGGCGTGCAGCGTCTCTCGCAGGCGCTGGTGCGGCGTGGACATCACGTCACTGTGATTCACGACGCAGACTCGTACGTCACCCTCGCCCATCGAGAGCCAGTGGCGCTTCCGGCGAACGACGGCGTTGAAGTAGTGACGCTGCGGAGCAAGTTTGGCAGCGTCTCGAACCTGCTCACGCAACAGACCGGCTATCCAGTCGTCCACGGCCCGCACATTCGCGACGTCATGGACGCGGGACACTTCGACGTCACTGTCTTCCACAATGTCTCACTCGTTGGCGGGCCGGGCCTCCTTAGCTACGGGCGCGGCGCCACGATCTACATGGCACACGAGCATTGGCTCGTGTGTCCATCGCACGTGCTGTGGCGGCACAATCGCGAGCTGTGCACGGGGAAGGAGTGCCTCCGTTGCGTGCTGCACTATCAACGCCCACCGCAGCTGTGGCGGTACACCGGCTACCTGGAACGCCAGCTACCGCTGGTTGACCGATTCATCGCGATGAGCGAATTCAGCCGAGCGAAGCATGCGGAGTTCGGCTTCACGCGCGAAATGTCGGTGGTGCCCTACTTCCTTCCCGATACGGAGAGTGCGCCGGCGGTATCCGCCGACGCGTCGCCGCACGATCGCCCGTACTTCCTTTTCGTTGGCCGGCTGGAAAAGATCAAGGGGCTCGATGACGTCATTCCTGTCTTCGACTCCTTCGACCGCGCGGACCTGCTGGTCGCGGGCCATGGAGACTACGCCGAACAGCTGCGAACGCTCGCTGGCGGCAATCCTCGCGTACGTTTTCTCGGCAATGTTCCCCCGGACGAGCTCTCGCGATATTATCGGCACGCGGCGGCGCTGCTCGTTCCCTCCGTGTGCTTCGAGACCTTTGGGATTATCATCATCGAGGCATTTCGGCAGGGGACGCCCGTGGTCGCTCGTCGCATTGGTCCATTTCCGGAGATTCTCGATCGCGCCGGAGCGGGCGATCTGTTCGAGACAGCCGCTGAACTCGAGGCGGCGTTGCACCGCTACCTCGATGAGCCCGACCGGCGGGCGCGATTGAGCACAGCGGCCGTCGAAGCATTCAAGGCCAACTGGTCCGAGTCTGCTGTACTGCCTCGGTTTATGGACGTCGTCGACGACGTCCTTCGCGTGAGGAACTTGCCGGTGAGTGTGCCCGTGCCGTGAGCAACGCCCTGGGAAAAAAGGAGAGCTATCGCGCTGACATCGACGGCCTGCGGGCCGTCGCGGTGATGTCAGCGCTCCTGTTTCATGCGAGATTTTCGCCATTCCAGGGCGGGCTTGCCGGCGTCGACGTCTTCTTCGTGATCTCCGGCTTTCTGATCACAGGGATCATCCTCGGCGAGATTCGGGGCGGCGCGTATTCCATTGCGCGCTTCTATGCCCGGCGAGCGCGGCGCATCCTTCCCGCGCTCTACGCAACGATCCTCCTGACCGTAGCCGGTACGCTCATCCTCAACCCCGAGGCGTCGCGAGAAGTCGGGAAAAGCATCATCGCCGTGGCGCTGTTTTCGTCCAACTTCCTGTTCTGGAGGGAATCGGGGTACTTCGGCCCGCAGGCGCAGCACATGCCTCTGCTGCACACGTGGTCACTGGCGGTCGAGGAACAATACTATCTCCTGTTCCCGTTGTTCCTCCTCGTCGTGCATCGCTACCTGGGCGACCGGTTCGGACGGTGGATCGCTATCGCCGCCGTCATCTCCTTCGTGACTGGCCTGGTGGCAACCAGAGCCGATCCCTCGGCAGCGTTCTATCTCGCGCCGACTCGCGCATGGGAACTGTTGCTGGGTGCCGTCGTTGCGACCGATGAGTTGCCGCGCGTCACGAATGGTGCGGCTCGCGACGCGCTCGCAGCGCTGGGCCTCGCGCTGGTGATTGCTGCAACGCTGCTATTTACACCAGACACGGCGTTCCCAGGGGTCGCCGCGGCCGTGCCAACCGTCGGCAGTGCCCTGATTATCTACACTGGAACAGGAACGCCAACACGCACTGGCCGGCTGCTTGGCATGGGGCCCCTCACCTTCATCGGAACCATCTCCTATTCGTCCAGAGTCGCCCGGACATCAAGATGGTCACCCTCGCCGCGCGATGGGCCATCTATCCACAAGGCCGGTATAAGTCAGAGAGCCGCGATCCCATCGTGCTCCGTGACGCGTCAACCAATGGCGCGTGGGTTCCGAGCGATGGGACGCTGCTCGAGCGCGGCCTCACCAGAACGGTTCGCCGCCTGCTGGCGATGGGCCGGAGGGTCGTGCTCGTGGATGAGACGCCGGAAATCGGTTACGATGTACCCTCAGCCCTCGCGATCGCCTCGCGCACTGGTCGTGACGCAAGCGAGCTCATCACTCCCCGCCGAGCGGCGTACGAGGCCCGAACCGTCGAAGTGCGGTCAATTTTTGCCCGGCTCGCCAGATTGCCGGGCGTTCGTGTGGTCAGCGTTGCAGACCGGTTGTGTGACCGGACACAGTGCCGAATCGTTCAAGGTGGGAAGTCATTGTACCGCGATGACAATCACCTCTCGACATTCGGCTCACTTTACACGTCACCGGTCTTCGACGCCGTATTTCAGTAGCGATTGACTGCTGCACTCCCCGCATACCGCTTTCCGTGGTAGCTTCTACCTGCGGGTGCGGACGCCGTGTGAGTCCATCAGCGTAGCCGGCCTCGACGCCATTCATCCCCCTTCGTCAAAAACCGCGATGTATATCGGACCAGATGTGCTCATGCCGTTTGCCTCGGCGCTTGCTGCCGCCGTAGGCTTTCTCCTGATGTTCTGGCACCGCACCGTTGCGGTCGTAAAGCGGATGGTCGCGTCCATTCGAGGTGTCTTCGGACGGAAGCCGGCCCAGCCGTGACGTCATGAACCCGCAGAATGTCATTTTCCTTGTCATTCTTGTCATTGCAGCGGGCTTCTTTGCACTAAACGTTCAGCGGTTGGTTGCGTACCTGAATCTCGGCCACGCCGAGGATCGTACCGATCACCCGCTCATACGAATCCGGAACGTCCTCTCGATCGGGATTGCGCAGAAGAAGATCTTCCGCGATCCCGTCGCCGGTCCCATGCACGCCCTCATTTTCTGGGGCTTCATGGTGCTCACCGCCGGCACCGTCGAGATTCTCATCTCTGGCGTCGTCCAGGGATTCTCGTACGCGTGGATCCTGCCCGCGCCAATTTTCACCGCGTATTCGGCATCGCAGGACATCTTCGCGTTCCTGGTCATCGTTGCGGTCGCCTTTGCGCTGTACCGCCGGCTCGTGGTGCACCCCAAGCGGCTCGAAGGCGACGATCTCGAGCACACCGATGCGCTGATCATCCTCAGCATGATTGGCGGGTTGATGGTCACGCTGCTGCTCGCGAACGCCTTTTTGTTTGCCGTGTTTCCGCAGGCGGTTGGGCCGGAGAAGTTCGTTTCCAGGGCCATCGGAACCTGGATTTCGCACTTGATGCAGCCGCGCGCCGCGCTGGCGCGCTTTCAACTGTTCTGGTGGGCGCACGCGCTGCTCATCCTCGTTTTCCTGAACTACCTGCCGTACTCGAAGCACCTGCACGTGGCGACATCACTCATCAACGTCTTTTTCTCGAATACGAGCGGGCCGGGTACGCAGGGCGCAATGCGGTACATGGATCTCGAGGCGGACGTCGAGCAGTTTGGCGCGAGCGACGTCGAGCATCTTTCGTGGAAGAACCTGCTCGACGGCTATTCGTGCACCGAATGCGGTCGCTGCACATCAGCGTGTCCCGCGAACCTCACCGGGAAGCTGCTGAGTCCACGCAAGATCGTCATCAACACCCGGCAGCGGCTCATGGAAAAGGCGCCGGTCGTACTCGGCGACCGTATGGACTTCATGCGCTCCGCGCTACTGCATGGCGAGGGCGACGACGCCGGCGCACGAACAGCGGAAGAGGTGATGGAGCATCGGCTGCTCGATACCTATATCACCGAGGAAGAACTCTGGGCGTGTACGAGCTGCAGGGCATGCGTCACCGAATGTCCTGTATCAATCGACCAACTCGACGTCATTAATGCTCTCCGCCGCAACCTCGTCCTCACCGAGTCTCGCTTCCCCGAGGAGTTGCAGCCGGTGTTCGAGTCGCTCGAACGCAACGGGTCGCCGTGGGCCTTCAATCCTGGTGACCGGGCAGACTGGGCGCAGGGAATGAACATCGCGACAATGGCCGAGCTGCACGAGCGCGGCGAACGGCCCGACGTGCTCTTCTGGGTCGGATGCATGGGCTCCTTTGACGATCGCGCGAAGAAGATCACCGTCGCCTTTGCGAAGATCATGCAGTCATGCGACATCAGCTTCGCGATTCTTGGTCAGGAGGAACACTGTCACGGCGATCCCGCTCGTCGCATGGGCAATGAATACCTGTACCAGACGTTGGCGAAGGACACGATCGAGACGCTCGATCGCTACGAAGTCACGACGATCGTGACGCATTGCCCGCACTGCTTCCATCAAATGGGCAATGAGTTTCCGCAACTCGGCGGCGACTACGAAGTGATTCACCACTCGACCTACATCGAGCGGCTGCTTCTTGACGATCGCGTCCCGCTCAAGACGGCCGAGGGCCAGAAGCTGACGGTCGCGTACCACGACAGCTGCTATCTCGGCCGCTACAACGACGTCTACGACGCGCCGCGCGAGTCGATGAAGCGTGCGCTGCCCGTGATCAACCTGGTGGAAGCGCCGCGTAACAAGGATCGCGGCCTGTGCTGCGGTGCCGGCGGCGGACGCATGTTCATGGAAGAGCGCACGGGCAAGCGCATCAACATCGAACGCACCGAGGAGCTACTCGCCACCGGTGCGGACGCCATCGCGGTGGCGTGCCCCTTCTGCATGACGATGATGACCGATGGCGTGAAAGCCAGCGGCTCAGAGGTGCCTGTGTTTGACATCTCCGAGGTGGTGGCGGCGCAACTGTCATCCTGAGCGAGCGAAGCGAATCGACGGACCTGCACCCGCTGTCATCCTGAGCGAGCGAAGCGAAGTCGAAGGACCTGCACTTGGCGTTCACCGTTCACCGTTCGTTCTGCGTCAGGTCGACCAGTGCAGGCGCCACAGGGTGATCGTCTGCTTGATCTCTCCATCCACGTACGGACGCACATCGCCCTCGCTGGCCAATCCCCGGTCGCGACACTCCTCGAGAAACTCCTCGAGCGCTATGCGCCCGGGATCCGCGACGATGGCTTCACCGCCGCGCACCAACGTCTTCGCGATCGCATCGGCAACCATGGCCGCATAGCGGTGTTCGTACAGCACGTCTGACGCGAGCACGACGTCGAACTTGCCAAGATCCTCTGGCATCTCGACCCAATTGACCATCCGCGTTGCGATGGTGCGTCCGGTGGCGACAGCGACATTCAGCGCTGCGAATAACAGCGCGTCGTCGTAGTAATCCGTGGCGGTTACGTGCGCACCGGCGATCGATGCGCCGAGCGCAACGACGCCAAGCCCGCATCCAAGTTCGAGCACGCGCTGGCCGCCAAGACGCATGATCGCGACTTCGTTCGCCAGAATCTGCGCGGACGGCCACAAATCGGCCCAGTAGGGAAGGCGTTCATCGGCGACGTAATCATCATCGCTGATCAAGTCGTCGGCGTTTGCGGGGCTCAGCAGCTCGACATCACGCTCTGCAACACGCAGTGCGCGCGTCGCCGTGCGAAATCGCCGCGTAAGTTCGGCGCGCAGTGCGTCCACGTCGAGTGCGTCAGGATGGCTCACGCGAGAAACCGGTCGCTACCACCGAGATCGCCGGCGAGCGGAAGCGCGCGTAACATCGTGCCTGCTGGAACATCGAGAGGATCCGGTGGCACAATCATCAGCGCATCCGCAGAAGACATCGACGTCAGCATCCCGGAGCTCTGTGCTCCGGTGAGTCGCGCCACGAGATTCGTGTCGTTGCCACTCTCGAGTGTGATGCGCAGGAAATGCGTCAATGGCGCGCCGAGCGTCAGCGGCTCCGCAAGTGATACGCCGATCGTTTGCCGATGGGGACGTGCGTTGCCCGACAGCATTCGAATCAACGGTCGTCCAAACAGTTCGAACGTCACGAGTGCGGACACAGGATTCCCGGGTAATCCGAGCCACGGCGCACCGAACAGGCTGCCGAATCCGAGCGGCGCCCCGGGTCGCATTCTCACGCGCCACAGCGAGAGCATGCCACCCAAATCGGTGACCACTTGTCTCGTGTAATCGAAGTCGCCAACCGATACACCGCCCGAGGTCAGGACAACGTCGCACCCTTCCGCATCACGCAATCGTGCCATGAGCGACGCGGGATCATCGGGCGCGATGCCGAGGGGCACAGGCTCGCCGCCGGCCGCTCGAACCGCTGCCGCGAGCGCGTAGCTGTTCGAGGATACAATGCGCGTTCCAGTGAGTACCTCGTCGAAGTGCTCGACGGTTACGAGTTCATCGCCGGTGGCCAGAATGGCGACGCGTGGTTTGCGATAGACTGCGACCGTCGCGCTGCCCACAGCCGCGAGGACACCAATATGTGCGGCTGAAATCGCCGTGCCCGCCCGAACAACGACCTGCTCGGCGCGCACATCTTCGCCACGGGCTCGAATATTTCGGCTCGCGTCGCGATCGTCCACGATTGAAACCACATCTGTACTGCTACTGGTGTCTTCGACGCGAATCACTGAATCGGCGCCTGATGGCACATACGCGCCGGTCATGATTCGCGCCGCCTCGCCACGTTCGATCGCGCGTGTCGGCGCGGCGCCCGCGGCGATCGTTCCAATGACGCGTAGGCGAACGGGTCGGTCTGCGCTCGCACCGCGTACGTCTCCTGCGTGCACGGCAAACCCGTCCATGCTCGCGTTGTCGCGGGGCGGCAGAAATATCGGCGACACGACGTCGCGAGCGAGCACTCGCTCGAGCGCTTGCTCGACCGGCACCTGCTCGGCGCCGAGCGGTCGTATACCGGCGAGCATGTGGGCGCTCGCCTCCATGACGCTGAGCCGCGTGACGGTCACGCTACGGGTCGAGCCGCATCGACGCGAGGCGCACGCCGATCGCGTCGGTCACGCGATCCACTCGGCGCGTTGGCACGACGTAGTTGTTGCACAGGGCACTGAACAGCAGCATGCGCCCGTCCGCGGTGGTGACGTAACCGGAAAGGGAACGCGCCTTGTCGAGTGTGCCCGTCTTCGCGTGCAGGTTGCCCTCGGCGGGTGTGCCCTTCATGCGATTGCGAATCGTACCGTCGATGCCCGCAATTGGCATCGCGTCGTAAAAGAGCGCGAAGTCTGCATGATGTCGCATGGCGTCGAGCACGTGGATGAGCGTACGCGGCGACACGTAATCGTGACGAGACAATCCGCTCCCGTCGTGAATGGCGAATCCATCCGCCTCAGCGCCCCACGCAGTGGCTTGTCGTGACACCACCTTCGACCCGCTGTCGGCTCGTCCGACACCGGTCTTCTCGAGCGCGAGCGTCTTGAGGAGAATCTCTCCGATCTGGTTCTGCGAGGGCTTCTCGAAGAACGGCAGCACGTCGCGGAGCGGCGGGGAGCGCATCGTGAAAAGAGGACGCGAATCGCCAAGGTTGCCGACAGGTGCCTCTTCGACAACGATGCCGCGCGCAAGCATCGCCTCCCGGAGCGCCGCGAGATACGCCTCGGTCTGTCGACGGAATGTGATCTCGACCACGACGCTGTCGCCGGCCGCCACAGTACCCGCCACGAGAATGCCGGCGCGAGAGGAATCCTGGCTCACGGCGATGGCATGCGCGGCCGCGGAGTCGGCGGCGGATGCTCCGTGATTGACGGCAGCAACGGTGCGTGCGCGTACGATCAGTGCCGGATAGGTGGATGCTGGACGCGTGGTCGCGCGCACCGCATCGCCGGCGTGCGCTCCGCCGTACACGACTACCTCGGTGAAACCCTCGTTGAAGTACAGCGCGTCGACACCCGCCGAATACGAATCGTCGAGATCACTCCACGACCAGCCGTAGCCGAGTGGCTCGTCCGTGAATGGCGACGGCGCAGCGACAAGCTGTCCGTGGACGCGAGCAATCCCGTGCGCGCGCAGCGAGTCCGCCAGCGCGCGGAGTGGTGCAAGTGCGTCGCCCTTCTGCATGTGTGCACTCACGGAGGGATCGCCATTTCCGCGCACAATCAATTCGCCCGTGAGCACACTGTCGCGCACGCTCCCGCGCGCGAGCATCGAGGTGCTCCAGCGGTAATCGGCGCCGAGTTGGACGAGGGCGGTCGTTCCGGTAAGCAGTTTCATGTTGCTGGCCGGCATGAACAGCTTGTCCGCATTGCGCGAGTACAGGGTGTCGCCTCGTGCCGGATCGACGATCAAGAGGCCCCAGTGTGTACTCCGAAACTCTGGCACGTCCACAAGCGAATCGATGAACTGTCGCAGGGCGACGCGCGACGATGGCGCAACCGGAGGCGACGTGGCCGGAACGGGCGCACCGGCGGACGCACAGCCCACGAGCAATCCGGCAATGACGAGCGGACGGGCAAGTCGCATTCAGTGGTTCGACAATGTGAAGGAACGGCGTACAGGCGGCGCTTCGTAAGATGACCGGCGCCACACTCAGCGTCGAGGCGTATGGCTCAATCGCGGCATGACGCCCGCGAGCGCTTCGAGCTGTTCCTGCGAGTCGACGCTGAGGAACAGCCGCTCCGGATCACCGTGCTCGGCGAGCACGCGCTCGGGAATCGTCATCGCAGACGCGAGCGCGCCGTGAAGCGCGTGCGCGCGCCGTTCTCCGTCCGCGAGCAACCTCGAACACACGGGTAGCGCTTCGGGCGAATAATACGCGCAGAGCGCCTCGAGCACCGGAGGATCACCATGCGTCGGCACCACCGCCGCCGCGCCAATGTCGCCCAGCGCGCGCATCCCGCGCAGGAGGGGGGTTGTCACGAAGGGCATATCCCACGCGACGACGAGGACCGCCGCGCCACCTGCTGCGCGCAACGCCGTCTCGATCCCCGCGAGTGGCCCAAGCCCACCCACGGCGTCTTGCGCAACCGGCAGTCCGGGAAACCATCGCTCCGCGTCCGGATCGTTGCTGACTACGAGTTGCGTGTCGGTCGCACCACGCAGCACAGTGAGAATGCGGTCCGCGATGCGGATGTCATCGACCACGGCCAGCCCTTTCGGAAACCCACCAAATCGTTTCGCCTCGCCGCCGGCGAGTAGCACACCGACACAGGAGCTTCTCGTATGCGGCACGGTTAGATGCGAAGTCCGCGCTGTTCTGCCGCGAGATCCAACTCCGCGGTAAGCGCACGCTCGATCAGGAGCGACGTCAGGCCTCGGCGGGGGCGTTCCTTCAAGAAGCGCCCGCAGTTGTTGCACATCATGAGGTCGTATCCAAGGGCGCGATTGCTGATACGCGCAATCTCGAGCGTTTCCGAGGCGTCGCAGCCGAGACATCCTTCGCGTGAGGCTTGCCACTGGGCGTCGCAATGTGCGCAGATCAGGGTGCGCAGCGGTCCGCGCCCAGAACGTTCCACGAGCGCGATGTCGGGAGCGCCTCCGCAGCAGGGGCACACCGGGCGGGTCCACGTGCGCCACAATGCTTTCGTGCCAACGCGCTCCGTGGCGCGGCGCAGCAGCGCGTTTCCAATCACGATTGCCACTTGTCGCGCGAGACGTCGCTGGGGATCCCGGGGCGTGCGGTTTCCGGCGAGCCATCCGCAGATGAGATCGTCCACGTCGAGCTCACTGGACAGCAGTGCCCGTCGTTCGACATTCGACACGAGGCCCGAAACTTCGAATGCGTCGAGGACTCGTGCGAAGCACGAGTTCAGTTCGCCGCAGGACTTGAGGACGCGAAGCGCATCGTATCCGATCTGCCCACTCGCGATGAGTCGGCGCGCATCCGCCTGATCGACAACGGGCGCGCACTCCTTGAGCACTTCGCCGCGCACACGCAGGACCGGAGCAAACTGCTCGGCCATGGTGTTGCGGACGGATGCACGAGACGGAGAGAGCGTCGACACGTCCAAAGCACGACCGAGTGCGCACAAAGGTCACTATCAGGGGCCGTATTTGAGCCTGGGGCATGGCCCCTCGCTGCGCCTACGAGGGCTCGTAGGTCGCTGACAGCGTTGCGTCCTCCGCCACAACAACTCGTGTGACCAGGCAAGCGTTACCGAGCGCTTCCTGCACACGCTCACAGATGAACCGCGCCAGGTTCTCTCCCGTGGGCACGAGCAGTCCGTCCGCGAATTCGGGCACATCGAGGTTGATGTTGCTGTGATCGAAGCGATCGCGCACTTCCGTCCGCAGCGCCGCGTCGAGCAACGAGAGATCCGCTACGAATCCCGTGGTGTGATCAACCGTCCCGGTCACGGTCACATCACAGACGTAACTATGGCCATGATAGTTCGGGCGCGCACAGAGCCCGAACGTTGCGGCATTCTGTTCGTCGCTCCATGCCGCAACGCGATAGCGATGCGCCGCGGCAAACGTCACACGGCGGGTGAGGAAGGTCGGCATGGCGAGAGTGAGTGGATGATTGGCGGTCAGGACGATACGTCCAGCATCCTAACCGCGCGTCATCCGAAAATTTCAGTGCCGTCCGCCCATTTCCTCCGGCCCCGCATCTGAACCGCGCATTCCCTCGGGTGTTGGACCGCTTGGCGGATTGTACGTCAAGCCGTCTTCCATCACCTTCTGGTAATCGGAAGTGCCGGTGAGATCGTCGTCAGCGCCGTCGGCAAGGTGCGCGGATTCGTCGGTCATCGACACCTCGATATCGCTGAAGTCTCCCCTGCGCTCGCTGTCTTCCTCGGCGCTATCATCGGCGGCTTCCGGACTGCTCGCTCGCGCGAGCGCGTCAACAACCAGGTCATTCGAGAAGTCCTGAATCCCGAGGACGTCGGTGAGCACGTGCTCGGCGATTCGACGTTCACCGTCGCTGCCCACGCGGCCCGAGAGTGTCACCTGGCCATCGCGAGCGTGTACCGTGATCTCGTCGATGTCCAGGCCAGCGTGTTCCCTGAGTTGTTCGCGAACGAGCTCGCGCAACTCCGAGTCGTCGAGTTCGTCGATGTTATGCAGGTCTTCGAAATCGTGTGCCATGATCGCCGCCGTCGTTGGAGTCGTGGCGTCGGCCTCGTGGCTCAGCGCCCGAAAAGGTATGACAGGCCAAGCGTGAGCGCGGTGTGGTGCGTGTAAAACGACTTCGCCGTGCTCCCCGGGAGGACCGCCGTGTTATCAGAGGCGAGACGATAATACGCATCGGGATAGTCCAGCTTGAAGATTCGGTCCGTGACGTCAGCCCGAATCTGGAAGCGCTGGCCCGCTGGTACAAACTTCACCCCGCCACCTATCACGAATGCAAAGCGGGTGCCGAACGAGAAGCCGGACGAGTCGTCCTTTGCCCGGCTCGACACTACGCCAACGCCGGCGCGCAGTTGCGGCACCAGGCTGTGCCAGCTTCGCTCTCCAGTGAGGTTCATGGCCAGCGCTGCGTCCGCGACGAGAACCCCGTTGCTCACCGAGCCAAGCTTGCGCGTTGCAGCAGGTTTCAACGGATCGATCGGATCACGGGTGGCTGATCCGCCGATGATGTCGGCGCTCGCCGCCAACGGCCCGGTCAGCCGGATTTCGTACCGCATGCCCAGCATCGGGAAGTTCTGCGGCGCAATGGCGGCGGGATCATGACGGGTGCGCACGTAACCGCCAAGCAGGGTGAACTCTTGCGCATACTCGAGATCGACATAGGGGCTCTTGGCCGGCTCATGGCCTACCTGTGCCGACGCAGGAACGCTGGCAAGCAACGCCGTCACGGCAAACAACAATGCCTTCACTCGATCTCTCATTTTCACTGGAGGAATTGAATCAGGCGAGACGCAGGTCGCGTCCCGTCATTTCGGCGGGCTGTTCGAGTCCGAACAGTCGCAGAATCGTGGGGCCAACATCACACAATGCGCCGCCGTCACGGAGGCCGTGCGTCGCCTCGCCATCCACCACCAGGAATGGTACCGGGTTGGTCGTGTGTGCGGTGTGCGGGCCGCCCGTTTCCGGGTCGATCATCATCTCACAGTTGCCGTGATCCGCAGTGATGAGCAGCCGCGCGCCAGCCGCCTGTGCTGCCGCAACTACGCGTGCAAGGCACTGATCCACTGTTTCCACGGCTTTCAGGATGGCGGGAATTGAACCGGTGTGACCAACCATGTCGGCGTTCGCGTAGTTGCAGAGCACAAAATCATGTTCGCGCGCCGAGATGGCGGCACACAGAACGTCGGTGATACCCGGCGCACTCATCTCCGGGGCGAGGTCGTACGTCGCCACCTTCTGGCTTGGCACGAGCCGGCGATCTTCGCCAGGAAACGGTGGTTCGATGCCGCCGTTGAAGAAGTATGTCACATGCGCGTACTTCTCGGTTTC
>JBDTXZ010000022.1:0-13507 GCA_040005935.1 bacterium
CGCCACCGATATTCTTCGCCGAGAATGTGTCGCCGACGTTCATGTTCAGGTCGGTCGGTGTCATACGCCAGGAGGGAAAGCTCTGTATCGCGGTCACCTTCGCGACGAAATTGCTTAACGGGACTCCAGGGCCATTGCGCGTACAGGTCCCAGCACCGAACTGGGCATTGAATGTCGCCGGGTCGCACTCATCATGAAGGACGACAACACCCTGTTGTGGCGAAGGCGCTGCCTGCGCGTTGCGCGTGGCTGACGAAGCCGACGCTGTTGGCACCGGCGCGTCGGCGCAGGCGGCCAGAGCAAGGATCGCCCCAGCGAAGGTGGCACTCCGAATGACGTGATTCATATAGACTCCTACGGTAAGAGAACACTTGGGTTGTGCCCGTACAAACGGGGTGCGTGGGCAAATGCGGACACACCAAGTGATCCGTTACACCCAAAGGGATAGCCAAGCTGTCGTCCTGATGACAATGTGTGGCATTGCGGTTGCGCGACACTTCGAAACAGCGCGCCGGTCCTTCGCCTGTGGCTCAGGCCGACAACGCTTCGCAATCGAGAAAGCTCTTAAGGCTGGCTACGCAGCGTGCGAGTCGAGTCCTCGAATCCGAAGAAACGGTCTATCTGCCAGGTGCCATCCGCTCGTCGCACCAGCACTGAGACGTACCGGCCATACTCCGCCATGCGCGCACCGCTCGTATCGCGCCACGATTGCTCGAACGCACCAAACTCCGTTGCGTGATCCGACGCGATACGTCGCGCCGAGACAGTAAGCTTGAGATCCATCTCGCGCAGTGCCGCCCAATTTTCCGTCGCCATGACGGCTAACGCCTTCGGGCCCCGCACGGTGTTGAACGCGGGCCACTCGAACACAGCACTATCCGTATACAGCGCGGCATACGCCTGCGGATCGTGACTTCGGTATGCACGAACGGTGCGGGCGTTCAACGAATCAATGCCCGCATTCACCTCGCCAACGGATGGCGGCGACGCCTGCGAACAGGCGATACCCACGAGGCACAGCGAGTGAAGGGTCAGCGTGAGAGACGCGCGCATGGCTCAACGGTTGGAGGGCTTTGTCGTCCCGAGCAAGCGAAGCGCGTCGACGGACCTGCACCGTCTACGCAACGGCGCGTGCAGGTCCTTCGCCTTCGGCCCCCTTCGGCTGCGCTCAGGGCAGGCACGACGACAAATATCGACACGATTGATCGCACTCTACCGGTCGAGGCGATCCGGCGCGAGGTGAGGGACCACAGCCGCTGGCGTTCTGGAGCCTGCTCA
The DNA here is from genome assembly GCA_040005935.1 of bacterium. Lineage (GTDB taxonomy): Bacteria > Gemmatimonadota > Gemmatimonadetes > Gemmatimonadales > Gemmatimonadaceae > AG11. The sequence goes on from JBDTXZ010000022.1 coordinate 1,279, forward strand.
CGCACGTTCCTGCATGATTCGCATTTCGATCAGGCCCTGGAGCGCGGCGATCGCACTTCTCTGTGCCACCGTGCCCGCGCTCGCACCTGCACAAACACCAGCGGCTCCGCGAATCTTCTCCGACGCGCCTGAGGCCATCTGGATCGCGCCGCCCAACATGCCCGCCGATTCGTTCGGCGTCTTTCATGCACGACGCACGCTCGACCTCCCCGCAACGCCCGATCGATTTACCGTGCACGTCTCCGCTGATAATCGCTATCGGCTGTACGTGAATGGCACGCAGGTGTCCTCGGGCCCGCAACGATCCGACGTGACACACTGGCGCTACGAGACCGTCGATCTCGCGCCGCATTTGCACGCCGGTGCAAACGTGATCGCCGCAGTCGTCTGGAATTGGGGACGACGACATCCTGTCGCGCAACACAGCAATCGCACTGGCTTCCTTCTTCAAGCCGACAGCCCACGTGAGGCAGCCGCCAACACCGGCGCTGGATGGAAACTGTATCGCGACTCAGCGTACACCGACCTTCCTGTCACCAGTCGCGACATCGGCGGCGCGTACTACGCAGCGGCCCATGGTGAAGCAGTCAATGGCACGCGGTATCCGTGGGGATGGGAACGCACCGACTATGTCGACCGCGAATGGTTTACAGTCCCCACCGCCGCCGGCAGCGCGAACGTTGGCCAGATCCATCTCCACGCTGCCCCCGGTCGCGGCGGATTTGGTGACGCGAGCGGATGGCAACTCGAGCCGCGCGACATTCCGCCAATGGAAGAATCGCTCATTCGTTTCGCGAGTGTGCGCCGCACCTCAGGCATTGCAGCAGCGGACGGCTTCATTAGAGGCGGCGCTGCCCTCGTGATCCCCGCAAACACTCACGCGTCATTCCTGCTCGATTACGCGAGGACAACGAACGCCTACGCGGTGCTCGAAACCAGCGGCGGTGCGGGCAGCACAATCACACTCACCTACGCCGAAGCGGCCGTCGACTCAGCAGGACGCAAGGGAAATCGCAACGATGTGGACGGTCGTATCGTCCGCGGCATTCACGATCGGTTTCTTCCCGATGGCGGTGAACGGCGTCGCTTCCAGACGCTCTACTGGCGATCGGGGCGTTACGTCAACGTCGACATAGAAACAGGCGCAACACCGCTGCGAATCGACGACCTGCATGGAATCTTCACCGCGTATCCGTTCGTGGAGCGCGGCCGCTTCGCCAGCGACCTGCCCTGGCTCGCCGACATGTGGAAGATGAACTGGAATGGCGCGCGCATCGGAGCGTTCGAGACGTACATGGACACCCCGTACTACGAGCAGCTCCAATACATCGGCGACACTCGGCTGCAAGCGCTCATCTCGCTGTACGTCTCTGGCGACGACCGGCTCATGCGGCAAGCCATCACGCACTTCGACGACTCGCGCATTCCCGAGGGCATTACCGCAAGCCGCTACCCGTCGGAACTCCGCCAACTCATCCCGCCGTTCTCGCTCGTGTACGTGGCGATGGTGCACGACTACCACATGCATCGTGACGACGCGCGCTACGTGCGCCAACACCTCCCAGGCATACGCGGCATTCTCGACTGGTACGGCCGTTACGTCGACTCAACAGGTATGCTCGGTCCAATGCCCTATTGGAACTTCGTGGACTGGGCAGATCGCTGGCAGCGCGGCGTCCCGGCCGGCGCGGACAACGGGCACTCGGCCACCATCAGCCTGCTGCTCGCGTACGCGCTCGATCGCGCCGCCGAGCTCGAGGCAGACGTGGGCGCGCGTGCAATCGCACAATCGTATCGCGCGCGTGCCGACACACTTCGCGTCGCCACGCGCAAACGCGCGTGGGATCCAGCGCGCAAGCTCTTTCGCGACTCGCCCGACTCCGCTGCGTACAGTCAGCAGACAAACGTGCTGGCGATTCTCAGCAACGCGCTACCGCAAGCCGAACAACGCGCACTGATGGAGCGGGTGCTCGCGGATTCAACGCTGATTCCCGCATCATACTACTTCAGCTTCTACCTCCTCGAAGCACTCGAGAAAGTCGGACTTGGTGATCGGTACATCGAGCAACTGGCGCCATGGCGCGGCATGCTCGCGCTGGGCCTCACCTCCGCGCCCGAAAAGCCTGAGCCCACGCGCTCCGACTCGCATGCGTGGGCTGCACATCCGAACTACGGATTGCTCGCGACGGTACTTGGTGTGCGACCGGCGTCGCGCGGCTTTCGAACGGTGCGCATTGCGCCGAGACTTGGACCGTTGCGTAGCGCCGAGGGGCGCGTGCCGCATCCGCGAGGTGATATCGACGTGGCTCTGACTCGCGACGGCGCGAACGGTCTCTCCGCGCGGGTCGCGTTGCCCGCGGGTGTCGATGGACGCTTCGAGTGGAATGGCCGTAGTGTACCGCTGCACGCAGGACGCCAGGACCTTCACTTCTGAGGTAACGTCTCATGCGACTCATTTGCTCATCGGCGACGCTCCTGCTTGTCGCGTCAACGCTCACTGCCCAGACAAGAACCGTCGCCGAACGGCTCGGGCTTCCCGCGAACTCGAAGCTACTCATCATTCACGCGGACGATCTCGCGGTCGCGCATTCAGTCAATGTGGCGAGCTTTGATGCGCTCGACAAAGGCGCGGTGTCATCGGCAAGCATCATGGTGCCAACTCCATGGCTCACCGAAGTTGCCGCGTACGCAAAGGCGCACCCCACTGCGGACCTCGGCCTGCATCTGACGCTCACGAGCGAATGGGAGACGTATCGATGGGGCAGCGTAGCGTCGAAGGACATGGTGTCGAGCCTGCTCGATGCAGATGGCACCTTCCCGCGCGAAGGAAAGACCGTCGCAACGAGGGCGAAAGCCGTTGACGTCGAGCGTGAGCTCCGTGCGCAGATCGATCGTGCAATGCAAGCAGGGATACGTCCGACGCATCTCGATACGCATATGGGCACGCTCTTCAGCACGCCGGAGATCACCGCGGTGTACGTGAAGGTTGCGCATGACTATCGACTTCCCTTTCTCGCTCCGAAGGGCGATCCACGCGCCGGACCGCAATCGGCGTTCTCCGAGAAAGACATCCTGCTCGATGCCGTGCTCGGTGCGGCGCCCGACGTGAAAGCAGAGAACTGGAAGGCGTTCTACGTGAACATGATTGCCACTCTCAAGCCCGGTCTCAACGAGCTGATCGTGCACCTTGGCCACGACGACTCCGAGCTCCAGGCTGTGATGGTTGCTCACGAAGGTTGGGGCTCGGCCTGGCGGCAGCGAGACTACGACGTTGTGAATAGCGCCGAGTTCAAGAAGGCGCTCAAGGACAACAACGTCGTCGTGGTGACGTGGAGAGAGCTGGGGAAGCTCGTGCAATAGCCTTAGACCGATGGCTCCGTGGAACGCATGAGCCGCGCGATGATGTTGTCGATCTGCGTTTTCCGAAGACGAGCCCAGCCTGGCACGCGGAGCGCACCTGCTGCGAACATGCCGACTCCCATCAGCGCCATGAATCCTATGCCGACGAGGCTTCCGGGCTTGCCGAGCGTGCCGCCCGCTGAAATCGCGATCATCGTCGCTGCGGCTCCGCCCAAGAGGATACCACCAGTCGTCATCAACGCACGGGCGTCGCCCTTCGAGGTTTGCAGCCTGAGCCGGTGACCGGTCGCGGTTGGTTCGAGAAGTGCCTGCAGGTTGCCGTTGGTCCACTGGCGGAATGGACCGTCGTATCGCACCGCGCCTCGCGCGTTGAATGTGGTGCGCAGGTCTCCCACGAGGCGCTCCCAATCGGAATCCGAGAGTGGCCGGTCGAATTCGACGGTCTGTCCCACGCCGATGGGCAGTCCGAGGAAGGTCGTCGCCGTGGATTGTGGGGCTTGATCCAATGATCGAGCCGCGAGCGAGATCGACTCTGCGGAGATACCGACTTCCCGCCCGATCTCCTGTAATGCCGCGAGGGTCAACCCGCTTCGCTCGGTCGACGAAGGCATTGCGGTGCGCTCCGCCTCGGATGTCCGCGCGAAAATCGCGGACACCTCATCCTGACTGTATCGCCTCTCACTCATGACTAAAGTTGTCATTGAAATGGTGTGGGAGCAACGTTTGCGTGCTGTGGCCGGAAAGCGCCGTACTCCACCTACGCGCGTATGGAGGCCGAAGTTCTGCTGCGCGCGACTCTCAAGGACGGGTCGTTAGCGCGCGCGCACGCTGCACCTACTCGTCGAACGTCTTGAGGCGGGGGACGCTCTGGGGTAGCCGGGCGCCGGATCTTCCATCGCCGCGGTCGCGTTTGCGGGGTGACATCCATTCGCGCCCATGCTGAACAGCATTGGCCCTAAGCCCGCGCCAGAAACCGGCCAGCGCGACGCCCTGTCGGCGTCTGGTCGCGACTCGAACACACCCCATTCACCCACACGGCCGAGATCCCCTCGGCCGCACGCTTGGGATCGTCGTACGTCGCGACGTCGCGAATCGCCGCCGCATCGAACAGCACAAGATCCGCCCAGTAGCCAACGCGTATCTCACCACGCTCCGCCAGCCCAAAGCGACGCGCTGACAATCCGGTCATCTTGTGCACCGCCTCCGGTAACGGAAACAACCTCTCATCGCGGCAATATCGACCAAGCACGCGGGGAAATGCCCCCCAGAGCCGAGGATGCGGACGCGGATCATTCGGCAATCCATCAGAGCCGATCGCGGTGGCCGAGTGACGGAGAATGCGCGTCATATCAGCCTCCGACATGGAGTGATAAATGGCACCAGCCGGCTTGAGCCGCCGCGCGGCGTCTTCTAACGACATGCCCCACGCCGAGGCGATCGCAGCGAGCGACTTGCCTGCGACCTCAGGATGCGGATCAGACCAGGTGATCGTAATGTCGATGGTGTCCGTTACCTGCCCGAGATCGAGCGTCGATGAACCAGCGGTGTACGGATAGCAATCCCACCCCACTGCATGCGTTGCGCGCGCAGCATCGAGCACCGCGAGCAGCTCAGCACTCCGTCCCCAGTTTTCGCGACCAGCGCACTTGAGATGCGAAATCGCGACGGGCACGCATGCATGACGCGCGACGCGAACCGCCTCGTCCATTGCCGGTATGATCCCAGCGAACTCGTTCCGCACGTGCGTCGCGTACAGCGCGCCAGCCGCACCCAGCGGCTCCGCGAGCGCCATCACCTCGGCGTCGGACGCGAGGTACGCATTCGCGTACGCGAGCCCTGTGCTCAACCCCAACGCACCTTCCGCGAGGGACGCAACCAACTCGGCACGCATGGCCGCGATCTCATCACCTGTCGCGGGGCGATCAAACTCGGTCATGTGATTGCTGCGGAGCGCCGTATGTCCGACGAATGCCGCCACGTTCACCGACGGAGACGCACGTTCAACCGCCTCGCGATACGACGCAAACGTCGGATACTGAAAATCCTCCGCGCGGCCAAGCAGGTTCATGGGATCAGGAAGTTCACCGCGCAAGCGCACGGGCGCCGCGCTGATGCCGCAGTTGCCAACGACCACGGTCGTTACGCCCTGCGAAAGCTTTGGCCACACATCGGGTGCGCGCACTACATAGATGTCGTCGTGCGTGTGGACATCGATGAAGCCGGGACTGAGGACGTGCCCTTTTGCGTCGACGATTTCTTCGGCTCGCCAATCGTGCAGGTCGCCAATCGCGACAATCCGGCCATCACGAACCGCCAGGTCGGCACATCGCGCCGGACCACTCGTCCCGTCGATTATCTCCGCATTGCGGATGAGCGTGTCGCTCTCGGTCATGGGCCAAACTAGCGGCGATGCGACGCGAGAGCTAATACCATCGCGCATCGACGCCCCCGCGTTCTCGTGCCGCCACGCAACGACCCGGAACATGATTCACGGCAATCTGCTGCTGCTGTACGCTCTGGCTGCGATCATCGCACTCGTGGTGTTGATCGCACATTTCAAGCTCAATCCATTCGTCACGCTGGTCGTGGTTTCGCTCACACTTGGCATCTCCGTCGGCATGCCAATGAACGCCATCGTCAAAGCATTCGAGACCGGCGTCGGCACCGCACTTGGCCACGTCGCACTCGTCGTCGCACTCGGCGCGATGCTTGGAAAAATGCTGGCCGAGTCGGGCGGAGCGGACCGCATTGCGCAGACGATGATCGGTGCATTCGGCGCGAAGAACGTTCACTGGGCCATGGCGTGTGTCGCATTCGTTGTCGGCGTACCGGTCTTCTGGGATGTCGGCTTCGTTCTACTCGTGCCCATCGCGTTCACCGTGGCGAAGCGGACGGGCGCATCGATGGTGCTCGTCGGAATCCCGATGGCCGCGGGGCTGAGCGTCGTCCACGGACTCCTCCCGCCGCACCCGGCGGCGCTCTTCGCCGTAACGGCATACCACGCTGACCTTGGGCGGACGCTGCTCTATGGGCTGCTCATTGGCATTCCAACGGCAGCGCTCGCGGGGCCGGTGTTCGCGTCACTCGCTGCACGGTACATCGTGCCGACGCCGAACACGGTGCTGATGAACGCGCTTGCCGAGGCGCCGAAGCGCGCGGAGCTTCCCGGATTTGGCATCACGATCGCGACGATCATGTTGCCAGTCGTACTGATTCTCGTTGGCAACTGGGCCGACCTCATCGCACCGGCGACTTCTCTCGCAAACGATCTGCTACGCCTGGCCGGCAATCCGGTTGTCGCACTGCTCCTCGCGCTCCTGGTGAGCTTCTACACACTCGGCCGCTCATGCGGATTCGATCGAAGCGCGATTCTCGGATTCACGAACGATGCGCTCGGACCGATCGCCGTTGTGACACTCGTGGTGGGCGCGGGCGCAGGCTTCGGCCGCATTCTCATGGACAGCGGCATCTCCGCATCGGTCATCGACATCGCGACGAAAGCGAACGTATCGCCGCTATTGCTCGGATGGCTGGTCGCCGCACTCATTCGTGTTGCGACGGGATCTGCGACGGTCGCCATGACGACGGCGTGCGGAATTGTTGCGCCCGTTGCACTCTCGCACGCGGTGTCGCCGGAGCTCATGGTCCTCGCGACTGGCGCCGGATCGTTGACGCTCTCGCACGTGAATGACGGCGGCTTCTGGCTGGTGCAGCAGTACTTCGGCCTTACGGTGTCGCAAACGCTGAAGACGTGGACCGTGGCCGAGACGCTGATTTCAGTTGTCGCGCTGCTGTTGACGATGGGCTTGGCCACAATCATGTAAAGCCTGGGACGCGCGAGGTTGTCGTCCTGAGCGGAGCGAAGGACTTGCACGTAGCTTGCGCTGAATGAATGCAGGTCCTTCACTGCGCTCAGGACGACAGATTTGCGGAACTTTCCGTCCCCTGACGACCATACACCGAGATGCACATGACAGAGATCGTACTGACTCCTGAACAATTCCTGGAACACTGGCAGGGTCATCGGGCCCTGACACGACGCGTCATCGACGCATTTCCTGAAGACAAACTGCACACATACTCCATCGGTGGCATGCGCACGTTCGCGGTGCTCGCGATGGAGTTTCTTGGAATGGCGGTGCCGACGCTGCATGGCGTGATCTCGAAGGAATGGAAGTCCTACGAGCACAAGGAAGCAAAAACAAAGACCGACATCCTGATGCTGTGGGACGAGGCAACGGCCGAGATCAACCAGCTATGGCCGACGATTCCTGCGGGGAGATTCCAGGAAACCGACACGGCGTTCGGTCAGTGGAAAATGCCAATCCACGGCCTGCTGCACTACGTGATGGACAACGAGATTCACCACCGCGGTCAGGGTTACGTCTACCTTCGTTCGCTGGGCATCGAGCCGCCGCCGTTTTACGAGCGGGGCTGAGCTGTAGGCGCTCCGTCTACTATCACCACCCACTTCCGCCATCTCCGTGGAGAGCATTATGAAGACATTACATGCAGCGATGCTGACGCTGGCCCTGCCCGTCTGCCTCGCCGCGCAGCAGCCCGCCGCCGCACCCGCTAATCCAGTTACGACGGTCTTCCGGTCGCGGACCATGGCCCTGCAGAAGAACTTGGCCCAGGCATTTGATTCCATTCCTGAGGCGAAGTTCTCGTATCGGCCCACGCCGGCGCAGCTCACCATCGGCTACATCGCGCAGCATCTCGCCAACGACAACTATTTGTTCTGCAACAATTTTGGCGCCATGAAAGCCACACTGTCTGCGAAGGACAGTACCACGGCAGACTCAATCAAGGCGACGTGGCCCAAGGACTCGCTCGTCTCAAAGGTCAAGGCGTCCTTCACGTTCTGCGAAAGCGCATTTGCGCAGCTCGATGACCCGAAGCTCGCCGATCAAATCTCGATGACGTTCGGCGGGAACACGCGGCAAGTAACACGTGCGAACATGGTGCTTGGTCACGCGCTCGACATGGCGGACCACTATAGCCAGTTGGCCAACTACATGCGCCTCAACAATATCATCCCGCCGACCGCGCTCCCTCGCCCGAAGCAATAGTCGCTGTCATCTAAGAGCCCGCAAATCACGCCCTCCCGGATTCGATCGGGAGGGCGAATGCGTTGGCCCCGTCGCGCTCCGACGTCTCCGCCTCGCACTTGATCGCACTCAGCATCGCGCGACGAATCAAGCCGCTACCGGGGCGAATCAAAAACCAGTAGAGCAGAAACGCTCGCCGTGCATCCGGGGCGCACAGGACGCGCGTCTCAGTTCGCAATTCACACGTGCGCTCGTCTCCCGCGATGGCGGTAAAGTTCCATCCGGCGAGCGCCAAACCCGTGGTCGGTCCGGACGCAAACGTCTCCACGGATACATCGGCGCAGACGGAAGGGCGCGTCGTCCAGAATTGGCCGAGCAACCCGATCACGAGCTCCGACGGTGCGTGTTCTGCCACGACGCGAAATCCTTGTTGCTCGAAGTCCGCTAAACGCAAGCGTTGCCCATCGGCCCGACGCCAACGACGCTTGATCTCCCCCAGCCCCGCGCTCGGCGACAACAACGCGGCAGGCAGTGCTCGTAACGTCAGGAGGAGCTTCGGAACGAAGCCAGACGCAAGATCCGCTGACCGAACTGCGGCGAAAACTGCGGTCGCCGGCGCGCGCACGACCGTTTCGTGTCGCTCGACGACATCGTATTTCGGCATCAGTTCATCGAGGATCACGTTGCGAATCTCATGAGGCGATTGGAGCGCGGTCTGCGTTTCGGTATTTCCAGACAGCGCGGATCATCAGCGGCAGTCCCATCGCGGCCGGGAGCACCCAGTACGCAATCGTTGGGAGCCGTCGCCAGACCGGTAGGTGCGGTCCATTGTCTACGTAAAAGGCTGTGAGCAGAAAAACGTACGATGCGCTCATTCCCGGAATATGCATCATTGGCCAACGCGACCAGCTGTGACGACGAGCATAGCGACCGACGAACGCGCTCGCGAATGCGAGGATTCCAAGCGCAGCGAGTTCGTTGTCCGCAGGCCACTGCAGTATTGCAAGCACCCCCATGGTGATGCACACGACGGCCAACGCCCAGAAGTACAGCGTGCCGTTTCTCGGGTGCTGCCCCGGCGCTTTGGGTGCCAACATGGTCGCAGCGCCCGCCACAGTGGCGACCAAGCCAGCGACGACATGCACCGCGACCGTCGCGATGAATTGCGGCTCGCGCGACGGGACCTGAATGCCTCCGATCGTGATGCCTTGGAGCAAGAGCATCTGGCCCGCGCTTAGTTCAATTCAACTGCGGTTTGGCGTTCTATGCTCTGCGTCGCGCATTCTCTGTGCCTTCTGATGAAAGCATAGCCGCACCGGGTCTCGGTCGAACTGCGCTACCTGGGAAGCAACGCTCCGCTGTGCACCCACGTGGCGATCTCCGTTACTCCCACGAAGCGCGCGAGTTCGTGCTCCGCGCCGACGTGCAGCTGAGCGCTGCCGGTAGTGACCTCGCGCTCGAGGAGAATGAGTTGCGGAATACTCGTTGCTCGCGAGGAGTCTATGGACTTGCCGAGGTATCGGACAACCGCGGAATTCGTCCAGTTGCCACCCAGGCTCACTTCATCGAACGATCCAAAGAGCGCCAGGTGCCGCGCGCCGTCGTCGACTGATGGTTCGAGCGAGACGCCGCGCGCGACAAACCGTCGACCAGTTTCCGCTGTCTGACGCTTGAGTGCGAACTTCATGTCGCGAATGGCGGGCACCATTCCTGACTGCGAGTCCGTGCCGATGGTTCCGAGATACACGGCAATGATTTCGCGCGTGACGACTGGAGTTGTTGTTGCCGGCCTCTCGAGACGAGCTGCCGAGAGTGAGGCGACCATGGCGACGAGGACTACGCTGACGGTAGTAATTCTTACGCGACGCATGGGGCCTCCGGAGGTGAGTAACCGCCGAAAGTATACGACTAGCGTGTCAGCGCGTCCATGAGCGAAAGCTGATCGGCAAATCATTGTATCATTGGCCTGAGCAACCTTCGCTATACGAGTACGTGATGTTCTGAGAGGGATCGCGGGTAACGCGAAAGCCCTTGCAAAGCCAATCGGCGTTATATAGCGACATGACTATCGACGACAAGCTGGTCCTCGGCAGCGTAAAGTTGTCGGTGGTGCGCGCACTCCTCGGAGAAATTACGCCGGCGATGCGCGCAGTCACGGTCGAACTCAACGCTGAGCTAGTCACTATCCGCGTCTATCATGATGGTGTGGCGAGCGACGAGCTTTGGGCCGATCTCGACGCCGCCAGTACGGCGGTGCATGCAGACCTACCGGAGCGGCCTGACCACCCCGTTTCTGTCCAGCTATCCCTGCTGCGCTGCGACGAACCTCATCCGATCCCGACTCTGGGAGAAGCCGTCTTCAGTCGCAAGGGCGTTCAGCATCGCGAATGGAAGCCGAGCGATCCCTTCTGAGGTTGGGCCCCTTCGGCCGGAGTCGACGTGCACTTTCACATGCAGATGAGACTTGGTCCGTGATCGCGCACCCGCTGTATAACGTTCGTTGGAACGGACTGGCGATCTCAGGACGACTCGCTTCGCTCGCTGTGATTGGTTCGCCCGCAGCTCAACTTCTGTGGCTCAACACAGATCTTGATCGGGACGATCACGCCACCGATACTTCGACATGGCCGCGCCACTCATCGATTTCAGCCACCTCACGCCAGACCAGCGCATCGAACTCGCCGAGCAGCTCTGGGCGAGTCTTGCTCCCGCTGCGATTGGGCCGTCAACCGGGGATACCGAACTGCTCCGAGCGCGGCGCGCTGAGCTGGCCGCGGATGACGATCCGGGTGAACCGTGGCGTCAACGATTCAGGAGTTGAAAACGCGCGGCGCATGACGCCGCGCTTGTTCGTTCGGCGTGCCGCCAAGGCCGATGTCGCGTCCGCGTTTGAGTGGTACGAGTCGCATCGCGTGGGCCCTGGCGACGCGTTCGCCGACGAGGTCGGTCGCACATCGCCGCCATCGAAGAACGTCCGGAACAGTTTCCAGTTATGCTCGATGATATTCGGATGGCACTCGTCCATCGCTTTCCGTACGTGATTTACGTCGTCATTCTGCCGCGCCACATCTCCGTCATCGCGTCATTCACGGCCATCGCAATCCACACGTCTGGCAGCAGCGTCGCTGAGCCATGAACGCGACGTGGGCGTTTATGTAACTCCCGACCATCTCGGTCCGGAAGGCGCGTTGACAGCGTATATCGTTTCTTGTATACTCCGTCGTGGAAAGCAAGCCGCTCCTCTGGGTCGGATCGTCGCGCGAAGACCTCCGCGAGATGGAGCCCGACGTCCGCCTGGAACTCGGCACCGACTTGCGACGCGTGCAATCGGGCCTCCAGCCACGCGACTGGAAGCCCATGACCTCAGTTGGCGCAGGCGTCGTGGAAATACGAGTCCGCGTGGCGGGCGCGTATCGGTTGCTGTATGTCGCGAAGTTCGCCGAAGGCATCTACGTGTTGCACGTCTTCCAGAAGAAGTCACAGAAGACCAGCGGATTGGATCTCGAGATCGCACGAACGCGGCTGGCCGCCGTTCGGCGCACACGGAAGGAGTGAGGGACATGGCGACGAAAGTCCGGCGCGGGTCAGGCAACGTGTTCGAAGATGTGGGGTTCCCACGGGCAGAGGCGGCGCATCTGCTCATCCGCACGGACCTCATGCTCCGAATTGAACGTGTCCTCAAGGCGCGCAAGCTGACCCAGGCAAAGGCCGCCACGCTGCTCCAGGTCTCTCAGCCGAGAGTCAGCGATCTCCTGCGCGGAAAGGTCGACCTCTTCAGCATCGATGCGCTCGTCGAGATGCTCGCCCGCCTCGATATC
>JBDTXZ010000023.1:0-13466 GCA_040005935.1 bacterium
ATCGCGGAAGAGTTGCCCGGCGCAATCAAGCATGACTACTTCCCGTTCGCCGGCGCGCACCACACTCGCGACTTTCTCGCCCACGAAGTGAGCGTCGCCAAAGGCACGCGGCTCTCGCAATTTGTCGGCGCCGGGCCGGTGCAGGTCAACAGCATGCATCATCAAGGTGTGAAAGATCTCGGACACGGCCTCCACGCAACCGCGGAAGCGCCAGACGGCCTGATCGAGGCACTGGAAGGCGATGACGACAACTATCTCGTCGCCGTGCAGTGGCATCCCGAAGCACTGACCGACAATGATGCCAGCGCACGCGATCTGTTCGCCGATTTCATCGACGCTGGCGGGCGGTGGCGAATGCGGCACGACTGATCGTATGGTTAACGCCGATTCTGCCGTGATGCAACTACGTTGGGGGCCAACGGTGGTTTCGCTCACCATTCACGCTGTCGCCGACAGCGCGCGATAAGAACAGGCGCAGGTGACCGCGTGAAGCTCAAGCCGGTAACGGGCAAATCATCGATCCGCCTCGACGACTCGGATGCGCGTATCCGCACCGGAATGTCGGAGGCGGAGTGCGAGCGCGCGTCTGCCAAGTACACCGGTCGCATCTCCGAACTCCAGCGCGTCCTCTACGCTGACGCACGCCACGCCGTGCTCATCATCCTTCAGGGACGTGACGCTTCCGGCAAGGACGGCACAATTCGCCGCGTATTCCGCGCCGTCAATCCGCAAGGCTGCCACGTCGCGAGCTTCAAGGCACCCACGGAGCTGGAACAACACCACGACTTCTTGTGGCGAGTGCACGGTCAGGTTCCCGCGCGCGGCATGATCGGCATTTTCAACCGATCACACTACGAGGACATTCTCGTGCCTCGCGTGCACGAGACGGTATCGAAGAAAGTGTGGTCGGCTCGGTACGATCAAGTCAACGACTTCGAATCGATGCTCGCGGCGAATGATGTCATCATCCTCAAGTTCTTCCTGCACATCTCGCGCGACGAACAAAAGCGACGGCTCGTCGACCGCCTCACCGACCCGGAGAAGAACTGGAAGTTTCGCGCCGGTGATCTCGATGATCGCGCGCTGTGGGATGATTTCAGCAAGGCGTATCATGGCATCCTCGCGAACACGAGCACCAAGGCGGCGCCCTGGTACATCGTACCGGCGGACGACAAGGACGTGCGCGACCTCCTCGTGGCGCGCACGATCGCCGACCGTCTCGCAAAACTGCACCTTCGGTATCCACCAGCTGACGCGTCGATCCTCGGATTGGAGGTTACGTGACGCCACGTGGGGCCGTCGCATGTGCGCTCGCGGCGAGCCTCACTGCGAGCTGCGCACCGGCCGCGCCGCGTGCCGACTCCACGCAATTAGCGGTGGCCACGGGCGAGACGCGCTCGGAGCGAACCAGATGGGCCGTGTCGCCGCGGCATATTGGTCCCGTTCGCATCGGCATGTCACTCGATTCAATTGCGTCCGTCCTGGGTCTCATCGTCACCGATATCACGCCACGCGGGCGCATGTGCGCCTACGTACGGCCACCGAATTTGCCGGCCGGCGTCTCGCTCCTCTTTGTCCACGATACCCTCGTGCGCGTCGACGTTGACTCCACCGACGTACTGACCGAGGAAGGTGTGGGCGTTGGCGACAGCGAAGTGGGGCTGCTCGTACGGTACGCGGGCAATATTCGCGTCGAGGCACACGGCGTGGGTTCGCACACGCTGCACGTGTCCAGGCCCAGTAATTCCACCTATGTCCTCACCTTCGAGACGAATGGCAATTTGGTCCAACGCTACAAGGCGGGGCGCCGCTCGGTGACGCAGGCCGCCGCACGCTGTAGCGCCTGATCTTTCCAACGGCATGAGGTGACGTGCACTACATGATCATCGAGCATTTTCGCAATGGCGACGCGGCGCCGGTGTATGCGCGGTTTCGCGAGCGCGGCCGCTTGGCGCCGGAGGGACTGCGCTACATCTCGAGTTGGGTCACCGAAGATATTGGGCGTTGCTACCAGATTATGGAGTGCAACGATCGCGCGCTCCTCGATGAGTGGATATCGGCCTGGAGCGACCTGGTGGAGTTCGAGGTCGTCGCGGTGATCACGTCCGCCGAAGCCGCGGCCATCATGGCACCGCCCAACTCGCCGCACTGAGCGCGCCGCGCGACGATGACGAGATACGTCGCGTTCCTTCGCGCGATAAACGTCGGTGGCCACACGGTCAAAATGGACCACCTGCGCGCGCTGTTCGACGAGCTGCGTCTCGGCAACGTCGAGACGTTCATCGCCAGCGGCAATGTGCTTTTTGATTCGTCATCGAAATCCATCGCGACGCTCGAAGCACGCATCGAGCGACATCTCGCGCAGGCGCTCGGTTACGAAGTCGCCACGTTCATCCGACCGCTGGACAGCCTCGCCACCGTGGTCGAGAGCCATCCTTTCAACTGCTTCGAGCAGGATGGGCACGCGCTGTCCATTGGCTTTCTGAAGGTCCCATGCGATGCCGAGCGTAGCGGCAGGCTGGCGTCGCTACAAGATGGCTACGACGAATTCCACCTGCGCGAGCGCGAGGTGTATTGGCTTTGCCATGGACGAATGAGTGACTCCAGGGTGTGGGGCACCGTGCTCGATAGGGCGCTCGGTGCACCCGTCACCTTTCGCAATATCACCACGGTCCGAAAGCTCGCCGCGACGAGCCCTCAGTCACGTCGATGAGCGGACGTATTCCCCTCGGTGAGCCGCGCCCTCGAAGACGGCGAGGACGCGCCCTACGACAAACGTCTGGAGGTCTAGCCTACTTCCTGGATCCGCGACGCAACAACCTGAGCACGAACAGCAGGACGACCGCGCCGATGAATGCCACGAAAATGGTGCCCGCGAGCCCACCGAACGGTGTGCTCACTCCCAGCTGTCGGAACAGCCATCCTCCCACGAAGGCGCCGACGATGCCGATGATGATGTCACCGACGAGTCCATAGCCAGTGCCGCCCATGACGAGCGACGCGAGAACGCCGGCGATGAGACCGACAATCAGCCAGGTGAGTAAGTCCATGATAGTTCCGTGCGAAGAAATTTTCGCCCGGGCGGTCGTCGCCCGAACGGACCCACTGTTCGCAATTGCAAAAGCAGCGCCGAAATTAGGACCGGTCGTCCTACCGGATGGCAGACTTCAGCACGACACCATCCACTACCCCTTGCGGACGCACGCCGGCAAGTGCCGCCAGTGTCGGCGCGAGATCGACGGTGCGAACGAACTCCGCGCGCCGTCCAGGTTGCACTCCAGCGCCGTAAAAGATCAACGGAACATGCGTGTCGTAGTCATGAGGTGATCCGTGAAACGCGATATTGCCGGCCCACGTGCTCAGTGGCGTGAGCGTGACCACGAGTTCGACGTTCACGTTCGCTGGAAATTGATGCGACCATCGTCGCGCAATCGGGTCTTTGAGGGTGTCCGCGAGCAATGCGCGGAAGCGATCGACGCGAAGCACGCCGGGAACCTTCCGCACAAGGGCCGCAAATACGTCCACCGTCGAATCTGCGTTGACGCTGGCCTTGATGAACGCCGGGCGATCGATGAGCACGATTTGCTGATCGACGTCCACTGCAAACGTGTCAACATGGGCGGCGAGCAAGCCAGCCCTCAATCCAGGAAGCAGCCCATTCAGCGTGACGCGGTGTGGAGCGGGCTTCATCGATGCCGGCGCCAGCTCGGGAATGGTGCCTACGCCGTGATCGGCTGCGAGGACAATCGTGATGCGCGACGAGTCGCGCAGGCGATAGAGCGAGTCGAGAAAGCCGCCAATCGCCCGATCGACGCGCAGCACCTGATCGTGGATTTCGCGCGAGTCGGGACCGTATCGGTGTCCGATGTAGTCTGTCCCGGACAGCGAGATGTTCAGCAGGTCGGTGTGCGCACTCGCTCCAAGCGCGAGTGATTGCACACCATGGAGGGCGAACGACAGCGTGATGTCGTCGATGAACGGTGTCCCTCGCACGATGTTCGTGGCTCGTGCTGGATCGTCGGGCACGATGTGGGGGAACGTGTTGCCTGTCTCACCTTCCGCCTCGACAGTGTCCGGCTCCGGATACGCGGATTCCGGGAGAAGCAAGTCCCATTTTCTCGACGCGAACGTCTCTGGAAACTTGCGCGCGTTCCACGCAACCACCCATGGTGGCAGCGAGTCGCGATAGTACGTGCTCGTCGTGAACTGGCCATTGACTGAATACCAGTACACCTCCGCGCGCGCGCGCCCGATTGGCAAGATCGCCGCGCGATCCTTCGTCGACACGGAGAAGGCTCTGGACTCGCGATCCTGTTCCGCCATCCAATCCACCAACGTCTTGCCAAGGAACCGCTTGGGTGACGCACCCTGACCCACACCTCCTCCAACGAGCGTCACCGCGTCATCGTCGACGCCGATGCGGTTCATCATGATGCCGGTGGAACGCGGAAAACGACCAGCAAGCAGCGTGGCATGACCAGGCGCCGTCTCCGTAATCGCGTGATCGTGGTGTGCGTTCGTGAACCACGCACCTCCACGGGTAAGACGCGCGAGCCCTCCAGTGAGCTGTGCGCCGAATCGATCCAGGTAATCATTCCGGAACTGGTCGATCGTGATCAGGACGACAAGCGTCGGCTTGGACGACGCGGTCGTCTGCGCCTGCGCAGGAATTGCCGCGAGTACACCGACCACGCAGGCCAGACGAGAAAATTGTTTCATCCGTCGAATGTGGTTTGCGGATTTGGGCGCGGCAAGCATGGCGCGAACGACGAGCGAGCACGATAATACCCGAGTACTCACTCGGAGGTTGCACTTGGCGACACGCGGCATGCAGACGACGGCGACCTCGAGGGTCGTAGTCCGCCTCGTCGTCTACTACGTCATCATCATCGGTGGCGGCACGCTGCTATGGCGCATGCTCCCTCGTGCTGGTGCATTTGCGCCATCGTCGCTGGATCAATTGTTCGGCGGCGGCCCGCCGGTCACGACAAAGGGAATTGCCACGACGCCACTCGATGAGGTCACTCTGGCTGTGACAGTCGCGGTGGCGATGTTCGCCTCGATTCTCCTCTCGCTGCCGGTGGCGTGGGTGTACCTGCTGACGCGCGCGAAGCGCGGCTACCAACAGTCCGTCGTACAACTCCTGATCATCCTCCCGCTCGTCGTCGCCGGCATCGTGCTGCTGGTGAAGTACAGCATTACGCTCGCGTTCAGTCTCGCTGGCATCGTGGCCGCGGTGCGATTCCGCAATACGCTCGACGACAGCAAGGACGCCGTCTACGTGTTCCTCGCGACGGCAATCGGATTGGCGGCCGCCGTGAATCTTCCCGTTGCCGCCGTCATCTCAATCGTGTTCAATGCGACCGTGCTCGTGCTCTGGTACTCGGATTTCGGCAACGCACCCGTCGAGCTCGACGGACGCATTGCCGACCGGCGCCTACGACGCGCTCGCCAATTGGCGCGCACCGGTACGTTCGTCGCGCGCATCGACGACGAAGTGTTTCAGAACATGACGCGCGATCAACTCGAGGGCGTCGCAGAACGCGCGTGGAAGCGCGCGCATTCGAACGCCGACGACGGCGCGGTGTCCACCGACGAGAGTTGCCTGCGCCTTCACACTGCCGACCTCGAAGCGATGCGGCGCGTGGTGGAGCCCAAGCTGCAGGACTATACGAAACAATGGCGCATCGGTACGGTCACCTCCACCGGCGGCATCGACCTGGTTGAGTACTTCGTGCAGCTGAAGAAGCGCACGCCGCCGGACGAGCTGATCTCGCTCATTCGCGCCGCGGGCTCGAGCACCGTCATCGACGCGGAGTTCAAATGATGCAAAAGCCTGTCGTGCGGAACGAGGTAAATGTTGTGGGAAGGAGCGGCGCTAATTGTGTCGTCCTGAGCGCAGCGAAGGACCGGCACTTTTCTGTTGCAGTAATCCCACTGCTCCTGATCCTGCTCGCACTCGCCCTGCCCGCGAGCGCGCAGGACGCAAAGAAGCCCAAGGCCGCCAAGCCTCCCAAGACGCCCAGTGCCGAGCCCGCACCAGTGCCTCCACTCTTCACAAGCGACAAGCCGCTGGACGTGACCTTCACGGCGAACTTCGGCAAGCTGAAGGGCGACAGATCCGAGACTTCTCCATATCGCGATGCGACCATGTCATACATCGGCGCCGACGGCAAACCCGTCACGGTGCCGATGAAGGTCAAGACGCACGGCGTGTGGCGGCTGAAGCACTGCCAACTGCCGCCGCTGCGACTCAACGTCAACAACAAGGAGTCGAAGCACACCCTGTTGTACGACCTGCAAAAACCCAAGATGGTGAGCGTCTGCAAGAACCAGGACGACTACGATCAGTTCATCCTGAAGGAGGCGCAGCTCTATCGGATCTATCACATCATCACGCCCATGAGTCATCGGGTGCGTACTTTGCACGTGACATACACAGACAGTGCGTCCGGGAAGGTTGAAGCGACACGCTATGCCTTCCTGTTCGAAGATCCCGACGAGCTCGCGGATCGGTTAGGCGGGCAGATGACCAAGATCAAGGGCGCCACGGCAGACGACATGGACGCCAACCCGCTCGCAGTGGCCTACGTGTTCGAGTATTTCATCGGCAACCTCGACTTCTCCTTCAACGGCTTGCATAACGGTGAAGTGGTGATGAAGCGGGACGGGAGTCTCGGGATCCCTATCGCGTATGACTTTGATTTCTCCGGCGCCGTCAATGCGCCTTATGCCACCGTCGATCCCCAGTTCAAGTCGAAACGTGTTATCGATCGTGTGTTCCGTGGTTACTGCTCAATTCAGGGTGCGTATCCCGCGGCGATCGCGCTGTTTCAACAACACAAAGACGCGATCTATGCGCTGTATCACGACGAAGTCGGCAAGCTGCTCGAACCAAAGGTCGTCAAGGAAGAGCTGGAGTATTTTGACGAATTCTATGATCAAGTGAAAACACCCAAAGACGCAGAATACGTCACCAGAAACTGTCTGGGGCCCCGCTGACCCGCGTGCCAAGGAGCGAGTCCGCTCGGTTGTCGTTCCGGTACGAGCTGCGGTCCGCGGAACAGTTGGATGCCCTCGCGACAGCACCACTACCGCTGGGAATTGCCGCCAGTCCGCCGCGTCGCACGCATCATCGCGACCTCTATCTCGACACCCCCGACGAATCGCTGCGCGCCCGAGGCATTACGTGCCGGCTACGCATTGGCGTGGACGACTCGCATCTCCTCTCGCTACGCATCGATGGTTCGGCAACAGCACCGGCACTCCGCATCGATTCGCGGGCGCGCGCCGCCGACGTCCGCGCGGCGCTCACCGAGGATACGTCGACGGCCCGTCGGGTACGCGCGCTCGTCGATCCGGAGTTGCTCGTTCCCCTGCTTGATCTCGAGGTCGACCGGATTACGCGAACCGCGCATCCGAACTTCTTGCGTCGCCCCCGACTCGAGTTGCATTTCGATCGACTCACTGCTCGCCGCGACGGCGTCGGCCGCACCTTTCATCAGCTCTGCGCCCACCTGCGCCGAGGTCCCTACGAAAACCTGGAGCGCCTCGCTCGCGCACTCGAGCGCGAGCACGACCTGCGGCAACCATCGGCCGAGCCACGCGATCACGCAGAGCTCCTCCTGCGCTGGAAGCGGACGAAAGTTCGTCGCGCTCCGCTCGCCGACTCCGACTTTGGCCTGCATCTCGCGACGACGGGTGCCCGGCGCGCACAACTGTTCACGCCCGAACTCAGCCTGCTCGCCTTTCAGCGCCGCGTTTTGGCGCTCGCCGAAGATCCGCGCACTCCGCTCCGCGAACGCCTCCGCTTTCTCGGCATCGTCAGCAGCAACCTCGACGAGCTGTACATGGTCCGCATGTCGGAACTGCGCCGGGAGGCTGCGGAATGGAATGGCGACGATGACAGCGAAGACGGGCTCACGCCGGTCGATCGTCTGGCACGCGTCGAGAAGGAAGTCGCCGCGCTGCTCGCCGCGCAGTCCCGCTGCGCCGATGATTGTCTTCGCGCGGCCGAGGCGGTAGGCGTCCGCCTTGTGCAATGGAGCGCGCTCACGAGTCAGGAACGTGAGGCGCTGACAGTGCGTTGCCGCGACGAGATTTATCCGAATCTCACGCCGCTCGCGATGACGCTGAGCCCCGGACACCCGTTGCCGCATTTGCCGCACCTCGGGTTGTCGCTCGCCGTCGTCTTCCACCGCGAACCAGGCGGTGCGCCGCATCTCGCTGAATTCGAATTGCCGAGTGATGTGCCGCGCCTGCTGCCGATTCCGGGACGGGAACGCGATGTCATCACGATCGAGGAATTGTTGCGCGCCAACGTGGACCTCCTGCATCCGAATGTGCACGTCGAGAGCGCGCACCTCTTTCGCGTCACACGTGGAGGCGACCTCGCACTCGACGAAGAGGGTGCGGAAAGCCTGCTCGCTGCCGTCGCACAAGCCACCGAGATGCGGCCGTACAATGCCGCGGTGCGCGTCGAAGTCGAGCGAGCGATGCCGGCCTTTGTCAGCGAGTTGGTGCTCGAGAGCCTTCGGCGCGATGCCATGGCACAAGACGCACAGGTCGCCGTCGACGAACTGCAGGTCATTGAAGGATTGATCGATCTTCGATGCCTGGCGGAGTTGCCGCTCCCTGAGCTGCCAGCCCTGGAATATCCGCCGCTGCGCGTGCGCGAGCCCATTGCCGCCGAGCGCTCGATGTTCGACGTCGTTCGTGCGGGCGACGTGCTCGTGCATCACCCATTCGATTCCTTCGATGCGACGGTCGTAAGATTCGTGCAGGAGGCTGCGGCGGATTCGTCGGTCACGACGATCAAGATCACCCTTTACCGCGTTGGCGATCCATCCCCAGTCGTCGCGGCGTTGCTCGACGCAGTCAACGCAGGCAAGCGTGTAGTCGCATTCGTCGAGCTCAAGGCACGTTTCGACGAAGGCCACAACGTCACGTGGGCGAGGGCACTCGAGCGAGCGGGTGGAAACGTGGTCTACGGTCTCGTCGGCCTGAAGACGCACGCGAAAGTCGCGCTGGTGGTCCGGCGCGAAGGCGACAAGCTTCGTCGTTACGCCCACGTGAGCACCGGGAACTACAATGCACGCTCTGGTCGCCAGTACACCGACTTCAGCCTGTTCTCCGCTCGGGACGACCTGACGTCCGATGTCGCCGACCTCTTCAACGAACTGACAGGTTCGTCGCGTCCGCCGCAGGGGCTCACGCGGGGTGCGCTGGTCGCCCCACATCAACTCCTCCCTCGAATCATCGCGTTCATTGCGCGCGAAGCGGCGCACGCACGCGCAGGGCGAAAGGCGTCGATCGCGATCAAGGTGAACGGCCTCTCGGATCCAGAGATCATCCGCGCGCTGTACCTCGCATCTGAAGCGGGAGTGCAAATCGACCTCGTGGTCCGCGGCATCTGCACCTTGCGTCCGCAGGTGGCGGGGCTTTCCGAACGCATCCGCGTCGTCTCAGTGGTCGGCCGCTTCCTGGAGCATTCACGCATCTATCGCTTTTCGAACGACGGCGCTCCGGTATACCTGATTGGCTCGTCAGATCTGCGTCCACGCAATCTCCGCCGGCGAGTGGAGTTGCTGGTTCCCGTCGAAGCACCCGAGCACCACGCACTACTCGATCGCATCCTCTCCCTGTACCTCGACGACGAGACCGGGTGGGACCTTCTTTCCGACGGTTCCTATCGCCGGTCGGGAAGGGAAGGCGCGTCCGCGCAGGCGAGCTTGGCGGCTGAGGAAACTGCATCGAGCTGAACGACGCCGTTCACACCGTTGCGCTGACACCAACCGGATTGGCGCGACGTACGCTACAACTGGCGACTCAATTTTTCTCGAGGGTATCAGCATGCACATTCCGCAAATCATCCTGGGCACGACGCGTGAGCACTACCTCATGCTCTTCGGCGCGGCCGGCGTCATCGGCTTGACGGCCGGCGTCATCGGTTCGTGGCTCGGTGGATTCCTCGGTGCGCGTCGCGCCGCACGGACGGCCCCGCTCAACGCGTCAACGCAGCACTCCGCCGCACTCCAACTCGAGCCAGTCATGCAGGCGCTCGACGCAATCGCACTCGAGGTCGAGCGAATTTCGGAGGCGCAGCGCTTTACGACGAAAGTGCTGGCAGAGCGTCCCGGTGCGATGTTGCCTGCCCGTACGGCCAAGAGCATCACGCCTCATTGAAAAGTTTACGGTGATCCGTTCACCCTCACCGGTCACCGCCGTAAAGGGTGTGTTGACACAATGTGTTACAACACGTATAATGAGTCATGCCGTCATCACTCCGCGATGAAATCAAGCAGACGAAGCCGTTCAAGAGCCTCGAAGAGGAGGCCATGCTCAGCGTCGAGCGAACTGCGGCGGTGCTTTTGCACAGACTCAGCGAAACGTTCAAGCCACACGACATCACGCCCACGCAATACAACGTGCTTCGAATCCTGCGTGGGGCGAGGCCCGCCGGACTGTGCCGCAATGACATCCGCGAACGGCTCATTGCACAAGTGCCCGACGTCACGCGGCTCATCGATCGGCTCGTGATCGCCGGCTTGGTCGAACGCGAACGCACGGATGCAGACCGGCGCATCGTCACCACCCGCATCACGACAACAGGACTCGGTCTCCTGAAAGATCTCGATGAACCAGTTGCTGACGCGCATCGAACCCAACTCGGTCACTTGAGCACGACGCAGTTGAAAGCACTGATCGACCTTCTCGCACTCGCGCGCGAAGGAGCCTGAATATGCGCACGCCGCCTTTCGCGCTTACCTGAACCACGATTCACAATGTCATCGCCACTCTTCACGTCCTCGCCCCGGCAACAGGCCGCTGGACTCGCTATCGTTCGGGTCATAACGGGCATCGTCTTCGTCGTGCATGGTTACATGAAAGTGTTCGGAATGGGCGTCGGCAACGTCCAGAACTTCTTTACGCAGTTAGGAGCGCCCGTGCCAATGCTGACCGCGCCCTTCGTCAGCTACCTCGAGTTCCTCGGCGGTTTCGCGCTTACTCTCGGGTTCCTCACGCGTCTCGTCGCGCTCGGACTCGTCTTTGACATGATCGGCGCCATGATGCTCGTGCATCTCGCGAAAGGATTCTTGCTGCCCCAGGGCTACGAGTTCGTTCTCACTTTGTGCCTCACGTCGTTAGCCTTGGTCGTTGGTGGTGGCGGAAGCCTCTCCGTTGACAGCATGCTCGCTGCCCGTCGCTCCTCGCATCGCTGATCGCGTTAACATACGATGACAGCTTCAATCAAGACCGAGCCCGAACTCGTCAGCGACGCCATTCGCGACGCTGATCCGGTCATGGAACTCGGACTCGCGCCACACGGATATCGCTTGCCCGTCGCGACGCGGCTCGGTCACGTGTCGCTGCAGATTGCAGATCTGTCACGCTCCATCGAGTACTACGAGCGCGTGCTTGGCCTCCACGCGCTCGAGCGCACGGCTACCGCAGCCATGCTCGGCACCCACGAAGGCGCGATGCCGATCGTACATCTCACGGAGCGCGCTGGTGCAACGCCGAGTCCGCATCATGCGCGACTCGGTCTGTACCACTACGCGATTCTGCTGCCCAACCGACCCGCGCTGGGCCGATTCATCTCGCACCTTGGCGAGATTGGCGAAACGGTTGGCGCTGCGGATCATCTCGTGAGCGAAGCGCTGTACCTGCGCGACCCTGACGGACTGGGCATCGAGGTGTATGCAGATCGGCCTCGCAGCAGCTGGGCTATGGAGAATCGGCAGTTGAAGATGGCCAGCAATCCCCTCGACTTTGACGATGTCGTTCGCTCGGCGGAAGGGCAGCGTTGGGCAGGCATGCCTGGTGGCACCGTGATGGGTCATGTGCATTTGCACGTCGCCGATCTTGACCGGGCCGCGGCGTTCTATCATGCTGCGCTTGGGCTGGACAAAATGGTGTGGAGCTATCCCGGTGCGCTGTTTCTTGCCGCCGGCGGCTATCACCATCACCTCGGGCTGAATACATGGGCAGGCGCGGCTGCGCCACGTCCCACCGACGCCGATGCGAGGCTGTTGGAGTGGCGAATTATCCTTCCCTCCGCCATCGAAGTGCAGCGCGCGGCCGCCAGTCTTGCCTCGTCGGGCTTTGCCGTGGTCGCGGACGGCGATGATTGTATCGCCACTGACCCGTGGGGAACGAGCGTTCGCCTGGCATGTTGAGCTTGAACTCTCTTGCGGGCTGGGAAGACGCAGTTCTCGCGAGTATTGCAGGAGCGCAGGGCACGATCGTGGAACGTGATCGGCAGATCGAGCGCTCCGGAGTGTACGGGGAGTATCCAGCAATCGTGCGCGCGTACGAAGAACTGTTCGCTGATAGCGAATCGGCGGGCGAAGCCATCAAACGCGCCGTGTTTCTCGTGTGGCGAGGCGCGGTCGAGCAACCGGCGCTCACCGGTATCGCACCGCTTCCTGACGGCACCGTTCGCTCCGTTATATACGCGTTGGATGCGCGCGTGCGCCGGGGCATGAGCGACGACGAGCAGCTTTGGATGCTCGCGTGGTACCATGCCGAGAGTCCCGACTTGATGGAACTCTATGGAGCGACGCCGGAGTTACTTCGCGCGGCAGAATCTCGCGACGCCGATGGGTGGCGTGACGCAGGAATCAGTATGCAGGCGATGTTGATGCGCGGACAGTTAGGGCGATACTGGACCGCACTGGCGACCAGCGCGCCGTAAGCGCGCGGTCGCCACCATGCGGATCAGGTCGTTGCTTCTGTCGCGCCGTCGGCCGGTGTGGCAACCTTTGGTCGCCGACCCCAGTGGCTACGGGGTTCTACTGGGCGCGCACGCGCCTCGAGCA
This sequence comes from bacterium, assembly GCA_040005935.1. Classification (GTDB taxonomy): domain Bacteria; phylum Gemmatimonadota; class Gemmatimonadetes; order Gemmatimonadales; family Gemmatimonadaceae; genus AG11. The sequence goes on from JBDTXZ010000023.1 coordinate 12,822, forward strand.
AATTGGTATAGAATGCCACGATTTTTGTTTTCACACCCTTCTGCGTGTCCGCTGTTGCGGCCTGGAAGGGCGCGTAGCGCTGGCGGTCGCCGGAGACGTCGAACCACCACCAGGCGTCATCGGGAGTGGCGCGTCGCGCTTCGACTTTGCACGTGAACGTCCGCCCATCCTCTTCGAACTCGAACCCTCGGATCATCGCTACTCCTCACGAGTGAACTGTAATGTACCTAAACACTCACTCTGGTGCGGAGTTCGGCGGGCAATCGAACGCGCGCGCTGAGGCATTACACCGCCTGTGAGAGTGGCGCGGCGAGTGGCAACCTGCGAGTTTGCATGTGGTTAGCTCGCTGATTGCCATCGCTTGAGGACTGGAACCATGAAACAGAAGCGCGCGGAAGAGTTGCGTGAAGCATGGGGCGACGCCCCCTGCGAACATCCGCAACTCGCCAAGGTGTACGATCTCGGCGCGCATACGGGAAGCTTCGCCTGCATCAAGTGCGGGCGGACGTTCTCGTTCCGGGAGAAGGCCGAGATTGCTGCAGCGCGACGGGCGTAGGCCATGCTCGGCAAAATGCTCAGTTTCATCGGGGCAACAGTTGGCGGAGCGCTCGGATGGTGGGCGGGCAATTTCGCTGGATTCATGAC
>JBDTXZ010000024.1:0-13418 GCA_040005935.1 bacterium
GCTCTCGACGAGGGTCGCAGAGCAAGGATCCCGACACTCGCTTTGCTCTAGCGGGAAGACAGGCTTACCTGAACCGTATTGGGCTTAGAACGGCGTGATGGCGAACGATAGTCCTCGCGCGTCGCGCATAAACGTTGCGCGCAGGGATGGCTTGAGGAACCTTCGATCGAAATAGTTGTCCGGATGGTCGTGACTGTAATTCACGGCCTTTTGGCCGGCAAACACACCGAGGAAAACGCCCATGGCGATGTCACTCGCCCAGTGTTCATCCAGGTACATGCGCGCAAGCGCCGGCATCGACGCACCGACGTACAGCGCCGGAGCAATCACCGCTCGGTGCGGCGTGTCACGCCGGCGCATCTCGCTCGACAGTGCGGATGCGACGGCAAAGCTCGCCATCGCGTGCATCGACGGCCACGAGCGATAGTTGAAGCTCGTAAATCCGTGCAGGAATTGGAACTCGTAGGGATCACTGTTCCGCTTTTCGCCCTCTTCGTCAATCACGTACGGCCGGCCGCGCCCAAGCGCCCCTCGAATCACCTGGATGAACATCGCTGTGGACGCGACGGCCTCCGTCGTGTGCTGCGCGACATCTGCCGTACCGGCGTCGTGGCTAAGGCGGGCGATGCCCCACACGGTTCCGCCCGTGATCATCAGCACCGTTTCCGTGACGAGACTCGCGCGGTTCGCGGCCTTCGTCATCCCGGGATGATTGACGTGATACAGCGAGTCGTACATGGCGTTCGCGATACGGACGTCCAGTGCGGTCAAGGCAGCCGATCCGAGGGTGGCCCCGGCCAAGAGCGCCAGATCTCGCCCGCTCAACAGTGCTGCAGACGGTTGAGGCGCGGGAGGCTGCGCGTTGGCAAGCGCGGGAAGACAACCCCCAATCGCCAAGGCGGATGCCAGCGTAGCGCGCACCACAATCCGTGCTGCCCGCCGCGGTATGCGGCGAACCTGATCAACCGTGATCAATTGTCGTCCTCGAAGCGTGGCCGTGGTGACCGAACGCGACGGCTCGTGTTGTACAGGCCCGCCGACAGCGCGGCGATGAATAGGCCAGCGCTCCATCCACCTGCCACATCGGTGGCCCAGTGCACATCGAGATACACGCGGCTCACGCCAACGCATACGGGGACTATCACCGCCAAGAAGGCTGCGACAGCGCCGGGCACCAGTCCTTCTCGCCAGAATACATACGCGAGCGTGCAACAGATCGCCGACGACGTCGTCGCATGGGCCGACGGAAAGGAATACGTCCCTTCAATGATGTTGCCGACGCCAGACGGGCGGTTGCGCGCGAACGCCGTTTTGAGGCCAAGGTAGGCGACCACTGCCGCGGCGGGTGCGACGAGTACCGTCGACGCAACGAGGGGCCGGCCACTCAACCAGAGCACGAACGCGCCAAGGATCGCGTACACCACCATCGGCGTCACGGAACCGATGATCGTCACCCACTGAAAGAACGTCAGGAGATGCGACGTGCGATGTGCCAGCACCCACGTTCGCACCGCCACATCGAAAGCCGACGTCGGATGTCGGAGTACGTTCTCGCCGAGTAGCGCGAACGCGATGAGGGCGGCGATACCGAACACGACGACCACACCCCAGTCGCGGGCCCAGTGCTCCGGAGACACGGGCATGACAGAACCGCACAAATGCGATCTCGTTTCTGTTTTCGAAGAAACTCCTGTTCCGCCCATGGCTGTCTGGAGTGCATGTTTCGGGCGAGCTCGCAATAGGACTCTTTCTCGGAGATGTGCTTGAGTGTGGGCCAAATAATGATGCGCCGAGTAGTACTCACCGCGTTCAGTGCGGCGAGCTTGCTCATTGGATGCACGCGGGAAGCCGCGCCGCCGTCCGTGCCAGTTCCGCCGGACGCTGCTCCCCCGCCCGCTCCGGCGCAGCTGTCGCGGCTGAGCGTGCCGCTGCAGTACGATTTCACCGCTGTGCTGCGGCTGGTCGAGCAAATCGTCCCAAAACGCTTTGGTTCGATGGATAGTGTCCGTCAGGTTGGTGACAACGATCGCCGGCACTATGCCTTCGAAGCGACACGCGGCCCCTTCAGCGCGTTTGCCGACGGCAACCTGATGCACCTTCGCGCAACCATCTCCTATCAGGGGCGCGGATACTTCAAGCCGCCAATCGGTCCAACGATCAGCGCGGGCTGCGGACAGGGCAAGGAACAACCCAGGCTCGTCGTGGAGCTCGCGACGCCCCTGACGCTCACGAACAACTGGCACCTTTCGTCGAAAGCGCGCGTCGTCACCGTAGCGCCCGCGTCTACTGATGCGCGCGATCACTGCGACGTCAGCATCCTCCACAAGGATGTCACCGAGCAAGTCGTGGGCGCAGCACGCGCCGCGCTGACCGACCAGTTACCCAACATCGATCGCAAGGTCGCGGGCGTCGATCTTACGGAACGTGTCACAGAATGGTGGGGTTTGCTCGCTCGCCCAATCAAGCTGACGAAGGACGTGTGGCTCGTGCTCGGACCAGAGCGCCTGAGCCTTGGAAAGGTGAGTGGACACAGCAAGATCCTGACTGTGCCCGTCAGCCTCGACGCGCATCCATTCGTCGTCACGGGAGCTTCGGAACCGGAGGTGGTGCCCGGAGCGCTTCCCGCGCTGGGCCGCGACACCGCGTCCGATGGATATCACATCGTCATGGACGGAGTGGTCGATTACGGCACGGCGTCCCGCGAGCTGACCGATGCGCTTGGCGCCAAGACGTTTACGCAATCTGGTCACACCGTGAAGCTCACCCGTGTGACGATCCTGCCGCAGCCCAAAGGGCGCCTAGGGCTCACCGCGGTTTTCACGGGCGATGCGAACGGATCCCTGCAGCTCATCGGCACGCCGCGCATCGATCGCGCGCACGACTTGATCACCGTGCCAGACCTTGACTTCGATCTGCAGACAGACAGCAAGCTTGTGCAGACCTATTCGTGGATGAAATCGGACGCGTTACGCGCGGAACTTCGCAAGCGCGCTCACATTGCGACAGCGCCGGTACTGGCGCGCGGCAGGGCGCTGCTCTTCGAAGGATTGAACCGGAAGATCGGCGATGTGTTGACGCTGTCGGCGACGGTGGATTCTGTCGCCGTGCGCGGCCTGTTCGTCACGCGCGATGGGCTCACCGTGCGCGCGGAAGCCAGGGGTCAGGCGGGCGTGTCGGTCAAGCAGCAGTAGCTCGTCAGGCGGGAGGATTCACGTCTGGATCCCACTGGTTGATGAGCGCCTGTACGCCCTCGAGATGCGCGCGCATGCGCTCCACCGCAAGCGCTTCGTCGCGGAGCTCCACCGCTTCAAGAATCCGTGCGTGTTCCCGATGATCGCGCTCGCGCAGGTCGCCGCTGCCAATACCGAGCAGGAGCTGTTGCTCTTCCCTGAACAACTCGTGCAACACGCCGAGGAGCTGGGCCAGCACCGTGTTGCCCGAGCCGCGCGCGATCTGGTGATGGAAGCTCATGTTCATGGAATTCAGCACCTCGTCATTGCCGAGGCTCTGACCCGCTTCCGTGAGCAAACGCCGCATCTCCTTCAGGTGTTCTGGCGACGCATTGTGCACGGCGTCGGCGACGGACTGCAGCTCGAGTGGGATGCGCGTACGAATGAGATCGAGCAACAGCTTCTTCGTGACCGCTCCGTTGTAATCCGGACTCGCGAGCACGAGCACCTCCTCGCTACGGCTGACGAATACGCCGGAGCCATGGCGGATGTCGACGACACCCATCGCCTCGAGCTTCTTGAGCGCTTCACGAATTGTCGGATGCCCAACGCCAAAGCGGCGTGCCATCTCCATGATTGGCGGAAGCCGGTCGCCGCGCTGGAAGTCACCGCCCTGAATCGATTCACGGATTTGCCGAGCGAGACGATCCGAGAGGCTTTGCTTTTCCATCGGCGCGAACGAATGCTTCATGCGACAACTCCCGTTGTTGCGCCACTGCCTATGCCTGCCATGAGCCGAAGCAACCCGTCCTGCGTGGCGTCTTCTCGACGGACTTCTCCCACAAGTGTACCCTCGCGCAACACGAGTATACGCTCGGAAAGTCGAAGTATTTCGGGGAGCTCGCTCGAGATGACGAGAATAGCCGTTCCTTGTGCAGCCAGCTCGCCTATGAGCGCGTGAATTTCGGCTTTGGCGCCGACGTCGACGCCGCGCGTGGGCTCATCGAGAATGAGCACGTGTGGGCGCGCCGCCAGCCATTTTGCGAGCACCACTTTCTGCTGATTTCCTCCCGACAGTCCAGCGACGACCGCATCCAGGCTGGGCGTGCGCACTCGCAGCTTTTCGAACAGCGCGCTGGTTTGACTGCGCTCACGTCGCCGCCAGATCCAGCTGAAGCGCGAGAGCCGGCCCAAGGTTGGGAGCGACGCATTTCGCATCGCGCTCTCCGACAGCACGAGGCCCTGGCGCTTCCGATCTTCCGGGACGAAGCCGATGCCGTACCGAATGGCCTGCTGTGGATCGCCAATACGCACGCGCGTGCCACGCAGAAAAATCTCGCCGCCTGCTAGTGGCTCGAGCCCGAAGAGAGCGCACGCAACTTCCGAACGGCCAGCGCCCATCAAGCCGGCAAGACCAACCACCTCGCCGGCGTGTAACGCGAGCGACACGTCCTGAAAATGCCCCGGTGCCGTGAGCTTCTCCGCGCGCAACACCTCGGCGCCGCGCTCCGCCTGTCGCGGCACCGGAATGTATTCCGCCAACGAGCGCCCGATCATCATCTCGACGAGGCGCCCTTCGGTAAGATCCTTCGTCGACGACGTCGCCACATGTCCGCCGTCTCGAAGGACGCTGACCGCATCGCAGAGTGCGAAGATCTCCGGCATGCGATGCGAGACGTAAATACACGTCACGCCGCGAACCTTCAGCCGGCCAATCAACGCGTACAGTCGGTCCGCCTCGACCTGGCTCAGGCTGCTCGTTGGCTCATCGAAGACGATGACGCGTGCGCCGCCTCCGACTGCCGCCGCGATCTGCACCATTTGTCGATTGCCAATCGATAGCTCGCCCAATTTCCCGCGTACGTCGAGCACGGTGCCGGTTTCCGCGAGCAGCGCCGTGGCCCGACGCTCCATTTCCGCGAAATCCACCAAGCCGCGCCGCTGCGGAATGTCACCGAGACACAAATTCTCGGCGACGGACATATTTTCGCAGAAGGCGAGCTCCTGGTGCACCATCCCGATTCCGGCGGCGCTCGCGTCGTGCGGCGAACTGAAATGCACTTCGCGGCCGAAGACATACATCGTGCCTTCATCCGGAGTCTGCAAACCTGCCAGAATCTTTCCGAGTGTGCTCTTCCCGGCGCCGTTCTCGCCACACAGTGCATGGCACGAGCCTGCGGCGATCTCGAGAGAGACCGCGCTCAATGCTTGAACGCCGGGAAAGCGCTTGCTGATCTGCTCGAATCGAACAGCGGGCTCGCTCATGCGTGCGGGCTGCTACTTGAGCGCGAGGAACTTCGGGTCAACGTTCGCGAAGCCCCAGTCGCGCAGCTGACGCGCCCACGTGCCGAGGTTGTCCTTCGAGACGCGCACGAGCTCCATCGGGATGATTGGCGATGCCGGATCCTTCTTGTCGTGCACCTTCGCGAAGATGGTGCGCACGCCCATGTCGCCCCACAGGTACACCGGCTGCGCGAGCAGCACCGGCGCGATGCCCTTGTCGATGTACGCCAGTTCGTCGGGCAGCGCGTCGACGGAGACGACCTTCTGCTTTGCCGGATTGAGGTCCGTGAGCAAGGTCTGTGTGAACAGCGGCCAGCCTCCGATCATCGCCCAACCCGTGATGTCCGGGTACGCATTGTTGGCACGGATGACTTCAGCGGCGGCGTCCTGCGGTGTCTCGATGTGATTGAACGCGCCAACGATCGTGATGCCGGGATACTTCTTGGCTTCGTCCTTTACGCCCTGCACGCGCATCTGGAGATTGGGCGCGTTCTGGTTGCCGGCGAGGATCGCCACCTTGCCCTTGCCATTCATCAACGTCGCAAGCTCGGCCATGGTCGTCGCGCCGGTCTTGTGATCATCAACACCATAGAACGCAAACCGCTTCGACTTTGGCGCATCGCTGTCGAACATCATGACGGGCACGCCGCGATCCACGGCGTCGTTGATGGCGCCAGTCACCTTACCCGCATCGGATGCTGACAGGAGAATCGCGCTCGCTCCGTCGTTTACCGCCTGACGAACGCGCTGCGCCTGGACCTCTCCGTCTTCCTGTGGTGGCGTGAGCCACACCACTTCGACGGGCACGTGGTTCTTCTCGGAGAGTTCCTTCGCGGCCGCTTCCGCACCCGTTCTCGCGGCGAGGAACACGGGATTCGACGAACTCTTGGCGATCATCGCGATGGTGATCTTGTCACCGGGCTTGGCGGTGGCTGTCGCGGTCTTCGCACCGGTATCAGTTGCCGCCTTGTCGCCAGAAGCGCCGCTGCATGCAAGCAATCCTGCGCCGAGCACTGCGGCAACGCACAGGTGCCGCCCTGAGCGCAGCGACGGCCCTGCACTTCGCGCGGCCACGTACAGGTCCTTCGCTTTGCTCAGGACGACAAACTCTCTCTCCGTCATTGTGTTCTCCACGAGGTGATGGTCAAGCTTTGACACGTGATCCTTCAGCCGCCCTGCCAAGACGTCGAGCGGTGACGCGAGTGCTCCATTGGTCGATCACGACGGCGACAATAATTGCGAAGCCGATCACGATCCACTCATAGTTCTGGTCGAAGTGCAACGTCCGGATGGATTGGCGAATGAGTACGATGAGCAGCGCGCCAAGCATCGCGCCCACTGCACTCCCCTTGCCGCCGATGAGGCTCGCCCCACCGACGACCGCCGACGCGATGACGTAGAGCTCGTAGCCCTGCGCGTCACCCGACGATGCGGATCCATAAAAGCTCGCACCAAGATACGCCGCCAGTCCCGCGGTGAGTCCCGAAATCGCGAACACGCCAATCTGGATGCGCGCGAGCGAGAGACCGGCGAAGCGGCTCGCCTCGACATTGCCGCCAAACGCGAAGATGTGTCGCCCCATCACTGTGCGCGTGAGATAGATCGCGCCAACGATGGTGAGACAGATCATCGCCAGCATCGGCACGGGATAGAGGCCGCCGGACATTCCCAGCGATGCCTTCGCGACATGCGTGAGCGACGTTGGTACGAGGATGCTCTCGGCCTTTGTGGTGACAAACGCCACGCCGCGCAACACCCACATCGTGCCGAGCGTGATGATGAATGGGTGCACGCGGAGGATGACGACGAGCGTGCCATTCAGGAGTCCGCACAACAAGCCGATTCCGGCGCAGATCAACAGCGCGAGCCACGAGGTTGCGCCGTTGCCCATCGGGCCGATTGCGCGCAACGTCATCGCCATCGTGACGCCTGCCAGCGCGTAGATAGAGCCGACGGACAGGTCGATACCGCCAGAGATGATGACCATCGTCGCGCCGATCGCCATCATCGCGAAGAAGCTTGCGTCGGTGGCGGTCTGGATCAGGGTGTTGGCATTCCAGAAGTTGTTGACCACGACGCCCGCATTCCGATCGAGATGCGATCCTGCGAGGAGCGTCAACGCGACCGTCACGAGCACAACGACGAGAACGAGCCCGGTTTCCTGCGAGCCGAGAATCCGGCGAATGATTGGATGCATGCGTCAGACGCCGCTGAACAAGCTGTACCCGCCGTCGACCGGAATGACGGCACCGGTGACGAACGATGCCGCGTCGCTACACAGCCAGCGCACCACGCCAATCAATTCTTCGGGGCGGCCGAAGCGCCCCATCGGCGTGTGCTCAATGATGCTTCGCGAGCGATCGGTGTAACTGCCGTCTTCATTGATCAGTACCTGCTTGTTCTGTGTGGTGACGAAAAACCCGGGCACGATCGCGTTGACGCGAAGCCCGTCTCCATGCTTGCGCGCCAACTCGACGGCCATCCATTTCGTCCAGCTTTCAATGCCCGTCTTCGCAATGGAATAGCCGAGCACACCGCTCAGCACTCGGCTTGCTGCCATGGACGAGATGTTCACGATACAGCCGGAGCGTTGCGCGGCCATCGATTCAGCAAATGCCATCGCGGGAATGACGGTGCCGTGCAGGTTGAGACGCAACACTTCGTCGAAGGCGTCGAGTGGTACCTCGAAGATGCTGCGGCTGTCGTTGCGCGCGCGCATGACGTTGCCGCCTGCCGCATTGATCATGATGTCCACTCGACCCCACGTACGCAGCAACTCGTCGCGCGCGGCGCGAACCTCGGCGTCCTCGAGCACGTCGGCTACGAGGGCCATGGCTTCCGCACCAGTCGCCCGAATTTCCTCAGCCTTTCGCTCTGCGGCATCCCGCCTTCGCCCCATGATCGCGACGCGTGCGCCCGCCTCCGCGAGTCCTGACGCGAGAGTGGAACCGAGCACACCATAACCACCGGTCACCACGGCCACGCGGCCTGACAGATCGAGGGAATACGTTTGCATCAAGTCGACTGAGTGTTTGAACGAATGTGCAACGGACGACAGTGCGCGTCGCCGAATGGCGATTCGGTGGTGTGTCGAAACTGCACGGAATTTGTCACGCGCGCGGACATTGTGCCATGCAATTCGCCGATTTTGTCACGACTCGCTGCAGAACTCGCACACTCGATTGATTCACCGAGTGGACACGAGTATTTTTCAGTCAGTTCCACAGAGCATTTACTTCACGCGCAACATACGTATGCCGACACTTATTGGGCACAGCTGCATGGTCGTCCAGCGCCAGGTTCAGGGCGGCGGCAAGCGTGCGCTTGCTCGATTGTGAACGGCTGGATCAGATGCGCTTCTCTCAACGCCCTCGCATCCGGCTGATGCGAGGGCGTCGTCGTTCAACGGACTGTGCCACCCCCTCTGCGAACGATTCTCTTGAACCGTAGGACTTTACAATGACACGCAAGCATTATCTGCTCGTCAGCGACTTTGACCAGACACTGAGCTTCAACGATTCTGGGCACGTATTGAGTGAAATGCTCGGCATTCGCAATTTCGCCGAGCGCGCGGCTGGCCTGTCGCGTCTCAACCTCGTGCAGTCGGGCGCTGAACTGGCGTATCTCATATTGCACGACCCGGAGTATCGCTGTGTTCGCCGCTCCGACCTTATCGAGGTTGGCCGTCGCATTCGTCTGAAGAAGAACATTTCGCTACTCGGCGCATTGCTCGAAAGCGGAATCGAGGGTCACCACTTTGACTTCTATGTGATCTCCGCAGCGCCGGAGGACGTCGTGTTCTCGGCGCTCGATGGCATCATTCCGCGCGAACGCATCATCGGGACGCGCTTCGTCCACGACGACACCACTGGTGAGGTCGCATCCATCGTTCGCGTGCCAGCCGGCTTCGGCAAGGTGACGGCGCTCGATGGACTTCGGCTCGAACTGCGCGTGCCCGGCGAGCGGATTGTGTATGTCGGCGACGGAAGCTCGGATATCCACGTAATGCTGCACGTCAACCGCTGCGATGGTCTTACGATCGCGGCATCAGAGGCTCGGTTCGTGGCGAGCATTGCACAACGCACCGTGATGAGCGACGACGCGTTGAGTGTGCTCGTTCCCGTGTTGGAGGACATTCTCGGGTATGACCGGGCACGCATCCGGTCGCTCTTCGAGGAACATGGCGTCCTCATTCAGGAATGGGATCGCGTGCGCACGGACTGGTTGACGATTGGCGAGAGCGTTCCCCGATCGCTCTCGGTTGCGTAAGGCATGCTTCTCGTCACGGAAGATCCCCTCGTCCCCGCGCAGGCGCTGCTTCGACTCGGCTACGTCGCCGGGACGTTGACGGTTGCGTCGTTCCTCCCGCAGGTCATTCGCGCGTGGCGCACAAAGCAGACGCGAGATCTCTCGTTGAGCTCATTCGCACTACTCATGACGGCTGGCGCGCTGTGGATTGTTTACGGCGCGTTGTCGAGAGATTGGCCTGTGGTTGCGACGAATGGCGGCATGGTCGCACTCACTGGCGCACTTGCTGTGGCCAAGATGCGCTATCGCTAGGGGGCTGATGCGGAATGCAATTCTCATCGCGTTTTGCCGCACGCAGGGAGTGGCGGCAGTCGGTCAATGAGTCGCTATCGTAAGGCAGAATGCCCGGCCAACGCCGAAAACGGCGCTAATTTCGCTGATTCGTCGGGCAGTTTGACGAGCTGAATTCGTGGCACCGTGATTGCTTTGTGGTGGGTGCGCCAAGACCTCTGGCGGAGAGCCCTCGCGCACTCCTCAGAGCGGCCACACAGGGTCGGTCCATCCAGGGCCGGCCCTGTTGCCGTTGGACTGCTCGCGCCTGCGGCGCTCGACGGACGAACAGCGCTTTTCCGTTCAGGCCGCGATGCGACCGGGCAGTCGGCCGTCAAGCGAGCGCGGAGCGCGAGCGAGCAGTCAGCGAAAGTTAAAATGCCGCCGACAGCTGCACGGACAGCCACGTTCCGCGAATTGCATCCGTGAACGATGTGGACTGGCCGACCGGGCGCCCACGTCGTGTCACAACCGATTGTGAGAATGAGGCACCGATGCTGCCGAACGTGTATCCGGCTTGCGGCGTAAGCTCAAACGCGCCGCCGAGCGGAATGGTGACGTCGATGCCGCTTTGCACGGTCCACGCGGAGCCCGCGATCCTATTGCGGATCAGGCCCGACACCGACTCGCTGGCGCTCGTTTCGCGGAGCAGCGTAAACGACGGCGCGAACGTGAGGTCTCCGGCAGAAAGGAGCATGGTACCCACGGCGCCGAACAAGTTGCCCTGCGGGATGAGCAGATTCGGTTGATCGGAGCGATCGTTGCTGAACGGACGAGCGTAGAACGCCAATGCACGTATTGGCCACTGCTCGTCTTCGAGGGGATCGAATGGATTGGGTACGCTGAAGTCCGTGACCATCTGGAACGTCGCGCTGCCGCCACCCGGAAACAGGTTGCGGCCACCAAGCGAATCGCCACTACTGCGCGTCGCGTCGATTGAGGCGGTGATGGTCGCGTCGCCGGAGGACGAGGTCAGCGCGAGCCCACCGCGCACAGTGGTGCCGCGCCAATACACAGGGAGCGTTCCGCTGGGCCGTGGCTCGACTTCGATTCCGCCTCGCGCTGCGAGCACGAGATCGCCGACCGGAAAGGCCAGCGCAACACGGGCACCGCCAACTGCAGGAGTGCCGAGCGCAGAGCTTTCGAGATCGACGGTCGATGTGCCTGCCGCGCCAAGGGCTGTTGTCTGGCGCGTCGAGAGATCGAAGGGATGGCTCGCCGATCTGGCGAACACCGTCACGGTATCGCCGGGCCGCGTCACAAAATCCAGTCGAGCGGCAACGGGAAGGGATCCGTCAATCGTGTCGGCGTGCGTGGCGTACCGCAGCACGGTGCCATCGAGACGAAACCGTACGCGCGAGACGTAGAGCTCGTAGCGCGCGTTGGCGACGCGCTCGGTGACGCTCGAGTCGCCAATGTGATAGGAGCGCGCGGTGCCGGTCACCGTGATGCGACTCCGCATGCTGCTGCCTGCACCCAGCGAGTCACTCGATGAGTCGTGCGGGGCGCGCACCGGTCGTTGTGCGCCAAGCGACGCCAGGGAACTCACACAGAGTGCCGCGACGCAAATGGCCGCGGCACTCGTGCTGATGCGTCGTGCGCGCTGCTTCTGGGCGATCAGGGCTTCGCGGGCTTGTGCGCTTCGCGCCAGGCCTTGAGCTGCTCGGCCGCGCTCTTCTTGTCGATCTTTCCGGCCTTCACCTGCTCCATGAGCGATTTCCGCTCTTCGTGGTAGGCCTTCAAGTGCGCCTTGAACGCGTCGCGCTGTTCGGGGGTGAGGGATTCCCACTTCGCCTTGGCGTCCGCGCGATGCTCTTCGCGGAAGGCCCTGCGAGCTTCGGCGTCTGCACCTGCGGCCGGGCCCGCGCCTGCGCGTCCACGTGCGGCCTGTGCCTGCGATGCGGTCGCGGAAATCACGAGGGCCAACGCGGCGAGGGACAATGTCTTCAAGAACGTCTTTCGCATAATGTGAGTCTCCGGAGAGAGGATTCGGGATCGCCACATCTCGGCGACTCCACGAAACCAGACGACGGGGAGCGTGAAACGTTAATGGGGGTTGGGAGGTGCGGCGTTAGTTGGGCAGCGTTCAACGACTCCAACGCGGATTTGCGCGGATTTGGCGGATGCACGCGGATTGCTCCCGTCTGCGTAGAGATCTACGGTGCGCTCTACACCCAGCCGGGACACGATGTGCCCCTTTTTGATTTGTCTCCGATCACGAACCCGGCTCACTTCTCGTGAGGAAGGTTCAAAGGCTTTCTTTAAAAGGGCCACCGAGCATCTCTCACTCACGCGATCATTCGCGCTGCGCACGGAGGCTCGCGGACACTGGAACTGTAGCCGAGGATCCACGGCGATCCGCCAAATTCGCGTAAATCTGCGTTGGCGCAGTTTGAACGCATCACGATCAACGCATTTGGACGGCGGCGCGCCACGCGCCGTCGAACCGCATTCACACTGTAGCAGAACAACACCTGCAACTGCGGCTGCAACTGCCTATCAACGGATTTCCGCGATTAGGCAGTTGAGGTTGCTGTTGTCGTTGCCGTTTGCGACTCTGAACCCCTGAACACGAGCAATTGTCAGGGCGCGACGGTTTGAATTTCCACCCTCGACGCCTGCGACGGCGTGCGCCAGATGCGATGCGTCTGCGCCTTGAAGTCACTCGCCGTCGCCTGAAAAATGTTCGGCACCCAAGTCTGCGGGTTGCGGTCGATGATCGGGAACCACGTGCTTTGCACTTGCACCATGATCTTGTGACCCTTCTGGAATCGATAGCTCTGCGTATGAAGGTCGATCGTGAACGGGGTCACCGCATTCGGCACCAAGGCAACTGGCTTCTCGAATGACTTCCAGAAGCGACCGCGAAACACGTCGTTCGCGATCATGAACTCATATCCGCCCAACTTGAAATCCGGCGCATACGTCTCTGGGTACACATCGATGAGCTTCACGACCCAGTCGGCATCCTGACCAGTGGTGCTCGCAAACAATTTTGCCGTGATCTCGCCGGCAACTACGATGTCCTCGGTGAGTGGCGCAGTTTCCCAACTCAGGACGTCCGGTCGTCCCTGAACGAAGCGCTGATCCTCGAGTAGCCACGTGTACCAACCCGAGCCCTTCGGATAGTACGTCGGCTCGATCGGGCGGGGGCGGTATGGAACTGGTCTGGCCGGATCGCTGACGTAACTGTCGTTCGCGCTTCCTTCATTTGCGCTTGGCGCCTCGAATGAGAGCGCGCCGCCAGCGTGGAAGTACAGCGACTTCGTGACTGCACTCTTGGGGGGCCACGAGTCGAAGGTGCGCCACTGGTTGCTGCCCGCTTCGAACACGGTGGCTTCGGGTTGCGTGAGGCTTCCCTTGTCTTTCAGGTAGTGCGCAAAAAAG
>JBDTXZ010000025.1:0-13299 GCA_040005935.1 bacterium
AGAAGCGCACGTCACACCGTGAAGAGCGGCCGAATGCGGAAGATCCGCGTAAGGCGCTCAAGAGCGCGCGTGAGCGAGCGGACAAATCGGAGCGCGAGGTGGCGGAACTGGAGGCCGAGGTTTCGCGTCTCACGACGACGCTGGACGACCCGGAGCTCTATACGCGCTCTAATGGTGTACAACAGGCGCACAAGCTCGGCGCCGAGTTGGACAAGGTTCGCGTGCGGCTCGATAAAGCGCTCGCGGTCTGGGAAAAGGAAACTGCGTCGCTCGAAACGCTCGAACGCGCAACGGCCGTACACCGGTAAAGGAGATAGGTCCGTGACCCCATGGGTCCAGCGTTTGTTGATTGCCAATGTACTGATGTTCTTTGTGCAGCAGACGGCGCCTGAAGGTTTAACAAACGCGCTGGTCTTTATTCCTCAGCTCATCATCGCTCGGCCGTGGACGATGGTGACGTACATGTTCCTGCACCACGACTTCATGCACATCCTGTTCAACATGATGGGGCTGTACTTCTTCGGCTCACGTGTGGAAATGCGACTGGGACCAGAGCGCTTTTTTGCGCTCTATTTCGTTGCCGGCATTTCTGGCGCACTGATGTCGTTCGTCTTTCAGGATCATAATGCCATCATTGGGGCATCAGCGGGCGTGTTTGGTGTGATGCTCGCCTTCGCCCGGTTCTGGCCACGCGATCAGATCTTCATCTGGGGCATTATCCCGATCGAGGCGAGGTGGCTGGTTGGTATCTCGACCTTGATCGCGCTCTACGGTGCTCGTGCCGGCGGCGGAGGTGTGGCACATTTCGCACATCTCGGCGGGTTCGTCGGCGCCTTTTTCTACCTGATCTTTCTCGAGCGAAACCACGGTGCGAAGCGGTTCAAACGCCAGGCGACTGCTGTAGCTATCACCGTGGACGCGACGTTGGGCAACTGGAAAAAAGTAGATCGTGGGAGTATTCACTCCGTGAACAAGGACGAAGTGAATCGCATTCTCGACAAGATTAGCGCGTCCGGCATTGGCAGCCTCACGCCGCAGGAACGCCTCTTTCTGTCGAACTTCGTACCGCCGGATGACCGGAAACCAATCCTGCCGAGTTAGAACTCGCCGACGAAATTGATCTCGGGCTCGAGCACGTGTCCAAAGCGGTCTTGCACGGCTGCTTGTGCATGGCGGATCAGGCCAATGACGTCCTCGCTGGTTGCATTGCCAAGGTTGACCATGATATTCGCGTGGATGTAGGAGATTTGTGCGTCGCCGACGTGAAAGCCCTTGAGGCCGCACTGGTCGACAAGACGTCCGGCGCCGACGCCTTCAATCTTCTTGAAAATTGAACCGGCACTCGGATGCCACTCGAGCCAGGGATGACGGGCGCCACGCCAGCTCAGATTCTCTTGCATGATTCGCTGCATGACGGCTGGCTCCTTCCGCTCCAGCGTGAAGGTGGCCGCGAGAGCGAAATCCTTCCGGTGGTGGAAAATGGTATCATCGTAGCCGAAGTTCATGTAGTCGCGATCGACCGTTTTCCGCTCGTTCTCCTGTGTCAGTAGCTCCGCCGACTCGAAGACTTCCGCGATAAACATGGTTCGCTCACGCTCAGGAGCGGGCGACAGAAAGTGCAAGTTCTGCCAGATCGCGCCGCCAACAGTGCTGGGGATGCCAACGTAGTGCTCGAGTCCTGACCATCCGCGGTGCACCGCTTCGGGAATGATTTTCGCCATGACGGCACCGCTTTCCACCCAGAGCCGTCCGTCGTCGCTGAACGTGAAATGCGAGGCCGTATTTCGAATAACGAGGCCGCGAACACCCTTGTCAGCAACAAGAATGTTTGCGCCCAGCCCGAGGACGAAATACGGAACCTCAGCACGGCGCGCGGTTACGATTGCGTGAGCCAGCGCATCTGCGCTGTCAGCTTCGTACAATAAGTCGGCGGGTCCGCCGATCTTGAAGGTGGTATAGGGCGCGAGGGGCGCATTTCGATCGAGCCGATCGCCAGCGAGTGCGGCGGCAACGGACTCGAGAGCAGCGCCAGCGATCGCAGGCGTGGATGACGAGGAGGGAAGTTTGGACATTGGCCAAGGAAAGAAATCATGAGCGCAGGGCAATCGCTACCGCACGGCATGTTCTCACGGCTTCTGCGCATATCGCTGGCTGTGATGTTCGTCTGCACATTTGCGCCCTCGCTTCACGCTCAACGTGCTGAGCTTGAGAAGCGAATTCGTCGCCAAGTGCTACCAAATGGCCTCGAGGTCATCGTGGTTGAAAACCACGGTGTGCCTCTCGCAACGGTAGAGGCGGACGCGAAGAACGGCTCCTTCACGCAATCGGCCACGTACGAAGGCCTGTCGCACCTGTACGAGCACATGTTCTTCAAGTCGAATGCGAGCTTTCCGCAGCCGGACGCGTTTGTGAATCGCGCGTCCGAGCTGGGAGCTGTGTTCAACGGCACGACGCAAGAAGAACAGGTCAACTATTATCTCACCGTTCCGTCAGACAGCACGATACCGGCGCTCGAACTGCTGGCGTCCGCGCTTAAGGCACCGATCTTCAGGCAGGACGAACTCGAGCGTGAACGCGCCGTCGTTATTGGCGAATATGATCGCGCGGAGTCCGATCCGTTCCATGCGCTGCAAACAGCGATGGGCAAGGCGCTCTGGGGCACCGCATGGAGTAGAAAGAATCCGCTTGGGGAGCGCAACGTCATTTTGGCGACGACGCCTGAGCAGATGCGCACAATTCAGCGCAAGTACTACGTACCGAATAACACCGCCGTCATTGTCACGGGCGATGTAACCGCTGACTCGATCTTCGCTGCTGCACGTCGGCTATTCGGCGATTGGCAACGAGCGCCGGATCCATTCACGACAGATCCAATTCCTCCAGTACCGCCGCTCACGAAGAATGTTGGCGTGTTGGTGGAACAGCCGGTAAACGCCGTGATCGTGATGCTGCAATGGCAAGGACCAGGCGCGCACACGGACATTCCGGCGACATATGCCGCCGATGTGTTCTCCGACGTGCTCAACCAACCGGGTTCGCGCTTCCAGCGAAAGCTCGTGGACAGCGGCCTCTGGCAGTCGCTGGGCGTGAACTACTATACGCTTAACCAGGTGGGTCCAATCACCATCAGCGGCGAGGTCGCACCAGGCCGGCTGCGTGAAGCGATTGCCGCCCTCGACAAGGAGCTCATCGAGGTCGTGAAACCCGGCTACATCACGACCGAAGCCGTGGACGGCGTAAAACGAACTCGCATCGTTGGAACGATGGAAAGCCTCGAGCGCTCGTCCGGCTTTACGCACCAACTTGGATTCTGGTGGGCCGTAACGGGTCTTGACTACTTCTTCGGATACGTCGACACGATGGCGAAGCAGACGCCTCAAGATCTCCAACGCTATGCTGCACGCTACATCGTTGGCAAACCGCGTGTGACTGGTGTGTTGTCGTCGCCCGAGACGCGGAAGGCGATCAAGCTGACAGAGGCTGAACTCACTGCCGGGGGAATACCGTGACGCGCGTCCGCACGTTGGTGTTGGCGTTCGCGCTGATGGCCGGAGCAAGCACCTTCGCTGGCGCGCTTCCGCGCGAGCTGCCGACAGGCATGATGGTCGCCGCGCCCGACTCTGCAATCACCTCAAAGTTTGAAGTCAACGGCGTTTCCGTCATCCTTCGGCGCAACACTGCCACCGAAGTTGTCACAGCCAACCTCTACCTGCTCGGCGGCACTCGCCAGCTGACCCCAGCAACGGCGGGCATCGAAGCGCTGCTGCTCGCAACGAGCGAACGTGGCACTCGGCAGTTTCCAGGCGCAGCGGTACGGCAGCGTACCGCACGATTGGGTAGCACCATTAGTATCGAGGCGAGCGACGACTGGAGTGTCATGGGACTCCATGCCATACGCGCCACGTTCGACTCCACGTGGGCGATTTTCGCCGATCGCATCATGGCGCCAACGCTGGACCCGAGTGAATTTGTGCTTGTGCGCGATCAGTTCCTGACGATTGCGCGTGAGAAGAATACGCAGCCTGATGACGCGGCAACGGAGCTCGCGGACAGCCTGCTCTACGTCAACCATCCAAACTCGGTGTCGCCAGCAGGCACTCCAGAGTCGATCTCCGCACTGACAGCCGCGCAACTGAAGCAGTATCACGCGCAACAGTTCGTAACGTCACGCATGCTGCTCGTCGTGGTCGGTAACGTCGATCGTGCGCAGGTAGAACGCCTCGTGCGCGCGACGCTCTCGACAATGCCGCGTGGAACGTACAAATGGACACCGGCGCCGGCCGTCACAACAACCGGTCGAGCGTTGGCGATCGACAACAGGCCGTTGCCGACAAACTATCTGCTTGGATATGTGCCGGGACCTGCTGCCACGAATCCCGACTATTCAGCGCTGCGCGTCGCGACGGCGGTCTTGTCTGGGCGACTGTTCACGGAAGTGCGCTCGCGTCGCAACCTGAGCTATGCCGTCGAGGCGCCTTTCCTCGAGCGCGCACATGCAATTGGCGGGCTGTACGTCACGACAGTGAACCCAAATCAGGTGCTGCGCATCATGCGCCAGGAGCTGACGACATTGCAGACCGAAACAGTCGAGTCAGCGGGCCTCAAGCGGTTGGAACAGCAATTCATCACCGAGTACTACCTGAAGAACGAGACGAACTCGGATCAGGCGAATGTGCTCGCGCGCGCCGAATTGTATCAGGGTGATTTTCGGGCGTCAGACCGGTTCATGGAAGGACTGCGCCGAGTAACACCGGAGGACGTACGTCGCGTGGCGCGGCAGTATTTAAAGGACTTTCGCTTCGCGTACGTCGGCGATGCGTCAAAGCTCGACCGGTCGTTGTTGAACCAGTTCTGATCAGGAACACGCCAATCCGACACCAGGTGCTCCGCTCAGGGCGACGGATTGGCGTGGCGCTCGGAAAGTATTGCCTGCACGTCGGCCAGGGTTCCACCCACCGCGTGTAGCGCGACAAGCGCGTGATAGAAGACGTCCGCTGTTTCCTCGCGCGCTCGCTCCACATCACCATCAGCGCACGCCGTCACAAGTTCCGCGGCCTCTTCGCCCAGTTTTTTCAAGCGAAGGTTCCGATCGCTGAGTAGCCGGCGTGTGTAGCTCGGTGATGCGTCGCTCGATACACCGCGCTCTGAAATGATTGCGTCAAGTGTCGAGAGGGCGTCTGAACGGAGCGCGACCTCGCCAAAACACGAACGCATTCCCGTATGGCATGCCGGACCCTCGGACGTCACGCGCGCGAGCACGGCGTCGCCATCGCAATCGGCACTCAGTGAAACAACGCGCTGTACGTTTCCGCTTGTTGCACCTTTGTGCCAAAGACCCCGAGTGCGGCTTTGATAGTGCATCTCACCGGTTTCGACCGTGCGCTCGAGCGCGTCCCGCGTCGCGTGCGCAACCATGAGGATCGCGCCGGAGTGTGCGTCTTGCGCTACGACGGTGACAAGGCCTCCTCCCTTTGCGAAGTCAAGCTGGTTCAGGTCGATCATATCAGGGGGCGGAGCTGGGAGTTGAGAGCAGTGCGCGAATAGGATCTGCCAGCGCGCGATTGGTTGCGATCGAACTTCCACCGAACGCAGTTGCACGCCCCGACCAATCGGTGAAGCAGCCACCCGCTTCTTCGATAATTGGTTGCAATGCGGCTGTGTCCCATAACGACATCACAGGATCGAACATCGCCTCTGCGCGGCCGGTTGCGACAAGAAAATACCCGAAGCAGTCACCCCATGTACGACTTACCGCTGCCGCATTGGCGATGCGCTCCCAACCCGCACGCAGCGCGGGGCGGTCCCGGAAACGTTCGTCGGTCGTAAGCACAGTGGCCTGCTCGAGCGCCGTCACAGAAGACACCGAACAGCGCGACCCATTCCACCAGCAACCCGCTCCCGGTGCTGCGGCGATCAACTCTCCAATGGCTGGAAAGTACATCGCGCCGGCGAGCACGGTTTCTCCCTCACACAGTGCAACAAGGGAACCCCAAAGCGGCGTGCCACGCACGAACGATTTCGTTCCGTCAATAGGGTCGATGACCCAACGACGACGTGCTTCAGGACGCTCTTCCCCGAACTCTTCACCAAGTAACCCGTCATCCGGGAAATATCGATGAATCCACTCGCGCGCTGCTGTCTCCGCAGCGCGATCAGCAATGGTCACCGGCGAACCGTCTGCCTTTGTCTCGATATCCAGCTGTGAGCGATAATGCCGCAGTGCGATGTCACCGGTCAGTCGCGCAAGCTCCGCAGCAGGCGCAATGCGCGCGTCGAGCGATGAGTGGTCATTGCTACTCATGCGGCGCGGACCGGCAAGTGCGCGACACGCATTGCGTCCTTGATGGCGCGAACCGTTGTGAGCTCATCGTGCAGGATCCCGGCAACAAGCGCAGCATCGGCTTGGGCCTGCTCGAACACATCGCAGACGTGCTGTGCGTTCCCGGCGCCACCGGACGCCACAACTGGAACGGCAACCGCGTTGACAACAGCCTGCGTCAGCTCGATGTCGTAGCCGGCGCGCGCGCCATCGCGATCGATGCTCGTGAGCAGGATCTCTCCGGCGCCGCGCCGAACGCATTCCACCGCCCACTCAACAGCGTCGAGCTCCGTACGCTCTCGACCGCCCTTCACATATACTCGCCATCGATCACCGTCGCGCTTTGTGTCAATGCTGGCGACGACGCACTGCGACCCGAATCGATCCGCGGATTCCGTGAGCACCTCCGGCCTACGCACCGAAGCTGAGTTGATACTCACCTTATCAGCACCGGCGCGTAGAGCCAGCCCGACATCGTCCGCCGAGCGTATGCCGCCGCCGATGGTGAGTGGAATGAAGAGTCGTTCGGCGGTGCGGCGTGCAACATCGAGCAACGTTCCACGCTCTTCTGTGCTCGCTGATATATCAAGAAATACAATCTCGTCAGCGCCCTCGCGCTCGTAGCGAGTCGACAGGTCCACGGGATCACCGACATCACGAAGGTTCACGAATCCCGTGCCTTTCACCACACGACCGCCCCGTACATCGAGACACACGACAACGCGTCGCGTCAGCATCTACGCAGGATCCTCAATGCGGAGCGCGACCCCACCCTTCGTGCTGAACACCGCTCCTGTGTCGATGAACGCCTCGCGCACAGCAAAGCCAAGGGCCTTGAACGCTGCTTCAACAATATGATGCCGGTCGGTGCCGCGAAGTACGCGAAAATGCAGCGTGGCCCTTGCGTTGTCGCTGAACGAACGCATCCAGTGATCGTACAATCCACTAGGCAGCGGGCCGCGATAATATGGGCGTCCGCCCAGGTCCAGGGCGCAGTGCACCAGCGCTTCGTCCATGGGCACCGTGCGATCGCCGTAGCGCGCGGCCGTAGCGGGGAGCAACGCTCCAACAGCCGCACCAACGCAAATGCCAGCATCTTCAATCAGGTGATGCGGTAAGTCGCCCGTCGCGTGCAGCGACAAATCGAGCCCGCTGTACCGGCTGAATGCGACCAACATGTGATCGAGAAATGGCTTGCCGGTCGATACACTGGCGACACCAGTACCGCGTGTGAGCTCGCAGCGAATGGAAGTCTCTTTCGTCTCACGTACGACGACGGTCATCGAATGCTCCAATTGAATGGACACAATATCAGGATCAACATCACTCGCCAAACTCTCCAGCGACGACAACCGGATCAAGCGCGCCCGTGTACAGCGCCATTCCGATGACCACTCCAGCAAGGCCACGATGCTCGAGCGCGCGCAAATCCTGCATTGTCGTCACACCACCCGACGCATACACAGGAAAGTGCGACGACTCCGCAACATCTTCCATCAGCGGCAAATCAGTTCCCTGCATCTGTCCTTCGCGATGCACTGCAGTAACCAGCAAGCCAGCGAGTGGCAGTGGATTCAACTCTTCGACGACATCCAGGATGTCGAGTGGAAGTGTGTGTGCCCAACCCCGCGTGGTGACGCGTCGCTCACGTACGTCGCACGCCACGATGATCTCACCGGGATGACGCGCCGCGAGCTCAGCGAGCCATTCCGGTTCCTCGATCGCACGCGTACCAACGATGACCTGTGTCGCGCCGGCCTCGAACAGATCTTCCACTAATTCGTCCGTACGCACACCGCCGCCAACCTGACACGGAACGCCACTGTCAAACAGCAGGGAGCGCACAATCGCGATGTTCGATCCGCGTCCTGTGGCTGCATCCAGATCAACGATATGCAGGCGTCGAAACCCATAGTGCTCCCACGAGCGCGCAACGTCGACCGGATTTTCCAGTCGAACCTTCTCCTGCGCAAACGACCCGCCGACGAGCTGCACACATGCGCCGTCCCGAAGATCCACCGCTGGAATGGCAATCACCTGGTGGCTCCGGTATGCTGTGCGCTATGAAGAAAGGCGTGCAGAAACGACACGCCGTGAGAAGAACTCTTCTCGGGATGGAACTGTACGCCAACAGTTGCTCCAACGCGGACTGCGGCTGGAAAGCGATCGCGCTCGTGCGTCGCCCACGCAATGACCGAGCGCTCATCCGTTGGTCGACACACAAAGCTGTTCGCGTAATACGCAATTGGCAGAGGTGCCTCCACAAACAGCGGCTCATCACTGCGCGGAACTACGTCATTCCAACCAATCTGCGGCACGCGTACAGCGTTCAGCCGAGTGACTCGGCCAGAAATGACACCGAGTCCGGCGCCAACGCCCTCATCGCTCGCGTCGAAGAGCAGTTGCATTCCAAGACAAATGCCAATCGTCGGGAGACCATCCAGAATTGCGGCACGCATCGTATCGCGGCCTGGTGCAAGGCGCTCAACCGCGGCACCGAACGCGCCCACGCCAGGTAGCACGAGCACATCCGTGTTTACGGCGCATGTCGGATCGGTTTCCACGACGACTGTCGCGTCATCTCTCTCCAATGCCTTCCTAAGCGAATGGAGGTTTCCCGCTCCATAGTCGAAAATGGTGACTCTCATGTCAGCGCCTCCCGCAACACGCTGACCAGTGTCTCCATCATCTCCCACGGGCCCACTCCAATTCGAAGCGCAGCGCCTCCAGTTTCTGCAAATGCAGAAATCTCCTGCGGGAATCCACCAAAAGGACGCACCAACACTCCGCGCGCGCGCATCGCACGAGCAAGGTCGCGTGCGCGTGCATGAGGAACAAGGACAAAGTTCGCTGCTGAGGGCAACACACTGAGTCCGAGTTGGCGGAGCGAGACGATGAGTCGGTCGCGGTTTACGACAGAGAGCGCCGCATGTGCACGAACCCATTCCAGTCCATCGGGTGTCGGCTCAAGCGCCGCCAGCACCGCACGCTCGGCCAGGCCCCCCACCTTGTAGGGGCCACGAGCGCGTTCGACAACACGTGTGAGGGTCGCGCTGCCGACGCCATATCCAACTCGCAAGCCTGCAAGACCAAACGCTTTCGAGAAAGTTCGGGCAATAATCAAGCGCTCGCTCCGCGCCAGGAGGTCCGCAAAAACTTCTGGAGCAAATTCGGCATACGCTTCATCGAGCAATACAATGCCGCATGCATTGGCAACGACATATTCCACCGCAGCGCGCGAGATGATCGTACCGGTCGGATTATTTGGCGCGCACAGGTAGGTGATCTTTGCTTGAGCAGCTACCAACTGTTCGGCATCGACGTCGAAGGAATTCGTGAGCGGAATAGCCACTGCGTCCAGACCGTTCAGTCGAGCGAGCAACGGGATCATCGAAAACGTCGGCGACGAAAACGCAATGCGTTCGCCGGGCGCACCGAATGCACGCATCGTCGAGTCGAGCACATCGTCTGACCCACAGCCCGTAACGATCCCAATGCCATCGACACGTTCCACGCCAACATAGTGGAGCATCGCTGAACGGAGCGGCTCGGAATAGACGGACGGATACCGCGACAACACCTCTGGCCGTGCTGCGCGCAAGACATGGACTGCGGCAGGCGGTGCACCCCAGAGATTTGTGTTGTCGCTCAGGTCTACGTCACAATTCGGAAGCTCGGAGCTGAGAAGGGGCAGTGCGCTCACCGCGTCGCGCGCGAGCCGGAGTACATCGAGCGATGTCGTCACGGGGTCACCGTTTGGTTCCATGCACGCGCGGCTAACGCATGACCGCCCAGCCCTTCGGCGTCCGCGAACACCCCGACATCCTCGGCCAATCGTGCGGCCGCACTGCGCGTCACGCGTTGATAGGTCGTCCAGCGAAAGAAATCCAGCGTGGATAAACCGGAGTACGAGCGAGCCATGCCGCCGGTCGGTAAAACGTGATTGGCCCCCGTCATGTAGTCGCCGAATGCAACGGAGGCACAGGGGCCGACGAATATCGTACCGGTATTGCGGAGCTTGGCCAGCGCAGGCTCCGGCGACGCGACGATGAGGAGCAGATGCTCAGCGGAGTACCCATTGGCAAAAACAATCGCATCATCGAGTGATGCCGCCACGAGGACCCCACCCCTCCCTTCCAGTGATGTCGCGATGACCTCAGCGCGGGGTTGAAGTTGAATCAGGTCAGCAAGCGCGACGATGACGGCATTCGCTGCTTCCCAGCTGATCACCACGGCAACCACCGCAGCGAGCGGGTCGTGTTCTGCCTGTGCCAGCATCTCGCGCGCGATCACGCGGGAGTCAGCGGAGTCGTCGGCCAGAACGAGCAGTTCGCTCGGGCCAGCCGGCGAATCGATCGCAACGGCGCTCGCAACCTGGATCTTCGCTTCGGCAACGTACGCATTGCCAGGTCCTACAATGCGACTCACGCCAGGCACGGTTTCCGTGCCAAAGGCCAACGCAGCGATCGCACCAGCACCACCAAGTGCGAAGACACGATCCGCGCCGGCGAGAGACGCCGCGGCAAGCACCACCTCCGACGGACGACCCGTATCGCGATTTGGGGGAGAGCAAACGATGATCTCGCCGACTCCAGCGACACGGGCGGGAACCACGCCCATGAGAACGCTGCTTGGATACGCTGCTCGACCACCCGGTGCATAGACGCCAACGCGGGTAAGTGGATCCGGCCTCCGGCCGATGATGATACCAGGCTCGCTCTCGACTTCCTGTGTGACCGGAAGAAAGGCTTCGTGCACTCGACGAATGTTTCTTGCTGAGCGCTCCATTACTCGGCGCAGCGTCGGATCGAGCGCGTCGAGTGCGGTAGCGCAGCGCGACATTGGCACCTCGAGACTGTCGAGGTGCACGCCGTCGAATTGCGTCGCCAAGGCGCGCAGCGCACTGTCGCCACGGTTGCGAACGTCCGCGAGAATTGCAGCAGTGCGTTCGCGGGTGTCATCGTCGCTTGATGATGACGTTCGGTCGAACAAGGCGCGGCGGTCCAGTGCTGTGAGATCGGCAATCGCGCCAGTCCACCGCATACTCGGAGACGGAGTGCTCACGGCATCAGCCTCTCGATCCGGGTGACAAGAATTCCCTCTGCGCCGAGCGCCTTGAGGTCAGCGATGGTGCGGTAGATCGTTGCCGCGTCGACGACGGAGTGCACGGCAACGTGCTCGCCGCCATTCATGATGTCGATGACTGTGGGTCCGTTGAGTCCCGGCACCACTTTCTTGACTTCCTCGAGCCGGGCTCGTGGTACGTTTGCCATGACGTAGCGCTTGCCACGCGCGGCGAGGACACTCTGCAATGCACCAACCAACTCATCGAGAGCACGGGCACGCGTAGCGTCAGCGCGAACAGACGGCGTCGAAATGAGTCGGCTCGTAGACTCCAACACCGTCGCGACTTCGCGCAATCCGTTGACACGGAGTGTGGATCCAGTTGACACGAGATCCACAATGACATCTGCGATGCCGATGTGCGGCGCAATCTCCGCTGCACCTGATATGGGTACGATTTCAACCGCAGCGCCACGGTCCGCAAAGAACTGACGCGTGATGCGCGGAAACACCGTTGCTACGCGCATCCCTGCTCCGATGTCCGCCAATGAGAAGACGCCACTGTCCTCCTTGGCCGCGACGGCCAACCGACAGAGTCCGAACTCCAGATTGGCCAGTTCGTCGAGCACTCGGCCGGATTCCTGGATGAGATCGAAGCCGGTCACTCCCGCATCGGCTGCACCATCAGCAACGAACTCCGGGATGTCCTGAGCGCGGACGAATAGCGCTTGGAACTCACCGCCGAGTGAAGCAGTGAGGGCTCTTGGTCCAGCGGCCCGGATCTCAAGTCCAGCGTCCGTGAACAATTCACGGGCTTCCTGGGCGAGCCTTCCTTTGTTTGGTAGGGCGATGCGAAGCATGGGGGTACGAAGAGGGAGAAGGCGGATTACGAGGTGTTCGCGGCAATAAAAAAGGCCCGTCCGGAGAGGACGGGCCGAGGGATGACCGGCAGGTGTGCCGGGAGAAAGCTGGTCGCTTACCCGCGCACGCGTGCGTCGCCTCGACCCGTCAGGCCGTGGTGATGGTGCACGTGATGGTGTGGGCGCGCAGATCGCATGGGGAAGAAGGTATCCGGGACTGCCGCGGTGGTCAACCGCTACGGCGCGAGGCATGCAATGGCTGCGAGCGGCGGAATCGACTTTCGCGAGTTGAATTGCGCGCTGGACCCCTTGTGAATAAATTCACAATGCGCCGTGGGGGCCCCCACGGTGCGCCAAATTCACGACCCAAGTTTTCGGAGGCTCCAAGAAATGCGGTTCTACGGTATTGCGCTCCTGGCGAGCACGGCGGTCCTCGGCGCCTGCGG
The DNA here is from genome assembly GCA_040005935.1 of bacterium. Classification (GTDB taxonomy): domain Bacteria; phylum Gemmatimonadota; class Gemmatimonadetes; order Gemmatimonadales; family Gemmatimonadaceae; genus AG11. Next base: position 12,690 of record JBDTXZ010000025.1, read on the forward strand.
CGGTGAGAAAGCCGCCACGGATACAGCTGCGGCCAACGCAGCAGCGGCGAGTGCGACCACCCCACCGGCGGCCACCACCCCGGCAGCAATGACTCCGGCGGCAACCACACCAGCGCCAGCAGCTGGCGCAGCAGCAGCGGCTCCGGCCACTGGCAAGACTGTCGAAGTCAAAATGATTGGCGATGCGAGCGGCTATAAGTTCGAGCCCGCGAACGTCACCATTAAGCAGGGTGATGCGGTGAAGTTCGTCATGACATCTGGCGGACCGCACAACGTCGCTTTCCAAGGAATCACCGATGCGGCCGCGCAGGCTCAAATCGACGCCAATATGTCCGGCGCCAAGATGGGCGCGCTCTCCAGCCCGATGCTCATGCAGCCGAACGAGGCCTACACGGTTTCGTTCGCCAAGGTGCCAGCTGGGACGTACAACTACACCTGCACGCCTCACGCAGCAATGAACATGAAGGGCGTCGTTACAGTGAAGTAGCTCTTTCGGCGCGGAAACCGATGCACAATGGGGCGGATGCGAAGAGCATCCGCCCCATTGTGCGACTGAAAGCCTCACTCGCCTGCTGATCTACGGTGCGAAACGGGTTGCAGGGCCCGTTGG
>JBDTXZ010000026.1:0-13181 GCA_040005935.1 bacterium
CGGAATGCCCAGTGAGTTTGGACCGGAGGCTCCGATGGCGCCTCGGCGCAACGGACTGGAGCCGCGGCCCAGGCGTGTCGCGCCGGCGCCTGCCTCTTCGTCCGAGAATCCTGCGAACTACTAGGCAGTGGCGAACGAGAAGCTGAGCGGGCGGCCGAGTAGCTTGTAAGGGCAGCAACTCGGTCGCCTCCCGCGCGGTGGTGTACGTGTTCGTCCCCAAACTCCTTTCAACGCTTCGCACGTACGATCGCTCGCAATTCCTGAGCGACGCGGGTGCAGGTGTGATCGTCGGGATCGTCGCGCTGCCGCTGGCGATTGCCTTTGCGATCGCGAGTGGCGTGTCGCCCGATCGGGGCCTCTGGACGGCAATCGTCGCCGGCTTCCTGATATCTGCGCTTGGCGGCTCACGCGTCCAGATTGGCGGACCGACGGGCGCGTTCGTCGTCATCGTTTACGGCATCGTGCAGAAGTACGGCATCGATGGCCTGACGGTCGCGACGCTCATGGCCGGCGTCATCCTTGTCATTATGGGTTTCGCAAAGTTTGGCGCCGCGCTCAAGTTCATTCCGCATCCGCTCGTCACTGGTTTTACGAGCGGCATCGCACTCATCATTTTTTCCAGCGAGATCAAGGACTTCTTTGGTCTCCAAATGGGCGCGGTTCCAGCGCCCTTCGTCAGCAAGTGGCACGCGTATGCGGCTGCGGCCACCACCGCCACGCCAGCAGCAATCGGCATTGCCATGCTCGCCCTCGCGATCATCGTGTTGTGGCAGCGGACGAACTCGAGAATTCCAGGGCCGTTCGTTGCGCTGATCGCGACGACCATACTCGTGCGGATGCTCGAGGTTCCTGTCGAGACAATTGGTTCGCGTTTCGGCGGCCTTGCGGCATCGATGCCGCATCCATCTGTGCCACATCTGTCGTTCGAACAGACGACGGCGCTCGTTGGGCCAGCATTCACGATTGCACTGCTCGCCGCCGTGGAGTCGCTCCTGTCGGCCGTCGTGGCCGACGGAATGATCGGTTCCCAACATCGATCGAATATGGAGTTGGTCGCTCAGGGCATCGCGAATATGGTTTCACCACTGTTCGGCGGGATACCGGCCACCGGCGCCATTGCGCGAACCGCCACGAATGTAAAGAACGGCGGACGTACGCCGGTTGCGGGGATCATCCACGCGCTCACGCTTCTCGTCATCACGCTCTTTTTCGGGCGGTGGGCATCGCTCATCCCCATGGCCACGCTCGCCGCCATTCTTGTCGTCGTCGCGTACCACATGAGCGAATGGCGCGGCTTCGTGGCGGAACTCAGCTCGCCAAAGAGCGACGTCGCTGTCCTGCTCACGACATTCACTCTGACCGTGCTCGTCGATCTTACGGTTGCGATTGAAGTTGGCATGGTGCTCGCCGCGTTTCTCTTCATGCGCCGCATGGCCTCCGTGAGCAGCGTGGAGCACGTGACCAACCAGGTGGTGGAGGCGTTCAGTGAGCGCGACGACGGCCCGCTACTCGATCGAAAAATGCTGCCAGTTGGCGTTGAGGTGTACGAGATCCGCGGCCCGTTCTTCTTCGGCGCGGCGCAGGCCTTCAAGGACACCATTGGCCAGATCGCGGGTAAGCCGAAAGTGCTCATCCTCCGCATGCGCCACGTACCGGCGCTCGACTCAACCGGCATGCGCACAATTCGCGACGTGGTCCATCGCACACGCAAGAGTGGGTTGATCGTCATCATCTCGGAGGCACAGGCGCAACCCCTTGCCGCGTTGACCAACTCCGTGACAATCGAGGAGGTCGGCGCGGAGAATATCGTTCCAACACTGGACGCGGCGATCGCGCGAGCGAGGTGCGCGGTGTCCAAGCGTGTATCACAAGTGCGCGGGGCGCCGGTAATAGAATGACCGCAGACGTCGATTCACTGCGGGGGCATTTGGCGAGGCTGTTGGCAGGCGCTAACGTTCGCCCGAGGCGCAGCGTCGAGGCAACGACGCACCATTTCGCAGGTGGCGTGATGCAGCAATTGCAGGGTCCAGGTGCGGCAATACGGCGAGGTGCATGGCTGCTGATCGTGTGGATGTCCAGCTCGGCGATCGTCCACGCGCAAAGTCGGCCGGGCGCACGGGCGCTGGAGATTGCCGTCGAGGACGAGGCGGACCCGTGGTCGCGAAAGGATGGCAGCGGCTACGTCAACGATCTCGTGCGCGCGGCGTTTGCCGCCGCGGGCGTTGACGTCACGCTGCTCGTGATGCCGTATGCGCGCTGCAAGCAAATGGCAATCAGGGGGACGCTACCGGCCTGTGCGAGCATGTCGGCCAATGTCCTCAAGCCTGATCCGGTCACGTTCTCGGCGACGCCACTGTTCGTTGCGTCGTCCGACTACTTCGAGCGCAGTGATCGCTCGTTGCATGCCAGGAGTGCGTCGGAGTTGCCGCGGGGCACGGTGGTTGGCGTGGTGCTTGGCTACGAGTATCCGGCGTCCATCTATCGACTGAGTCGCGATAGTATCATCGTGCTCGACTATTCGGCGTCGGAGACGATCAACTTGCACAAGCTCGTTGCGGGGCGGATCGACGCGGCGATGGTGAATTACGACTTCCTCAAGACGGTCGACTACGTGGTCGAGTCGGCGGGGGTCAAGGGCAAAGTGCGCAAGCTGTTCTCCGCCGGTACGCTTCCCGCGTACATCGGGTTCAGCCAGAAGAACGAGCAGGCGTCGTGGGCGGCAGACCGGTATGCGAAAGGCGTCGCGATCATTGCCGCGAACGGCACCTCGGCACGCATTCGCGACGCGTGGGCGATGCGCGTGAACGCGCACCTGGCGGCGCAGCGCGCCAAGGCGCAGAAGCGAGTGCTCCCGAAGTGACGGTTCCCACGGAACCCGTTGCGTCGACGGCCAGCACACCCGGTGCGACCGCGTCCACGTCGATTCTGCGCCGTTTGCTGATCGGCCTCACGGTCACCGTGGGCTTGAGTTCGACGCTGGTGGTTGCGCTGCTCGCCGTCTTCTCGTTGCGCATTGCCGACCAGTCGCTTGAACGGCACGTCGACGCATCGGTACTAGAGGCCGCACAGCTTCTCGAATCGCCGCTCTGGGACATCGATATGGAGCGCGCGACTCGTCTCGGTGAAGCGTTTGCGCAGGACCAACGCATTGTGCGTCTGACCATCCGCGAAACGACGTCCGGCGAAACGCGCACCATCGTGCGCGAGGCAACGACCGATACCGCGTGGCGCGTGCGTACGGTCATGCACAACGGTCGCGAAGTAGGAGAAGTGGGTGTCGCATTTTCGCGCGCGGTGTATCGCGCGCAGGCGTGGCAGCAGGTCGGCATCGCCATCGGCGTCAGCCTGGTCGCTTTGCTCGCGACACTCATGGGCGTGCGACTGCTGCTGAGCCGCGACCTTCGGCGTCCGCTGGCACAACTGTCCGACGCCGTCGGCGCGTACGCGATTGGCCGATATGCGCCGGTGCGCGTTTCCATCGAGGAATTTCAACCCCTGCTCGCTGTGGTCAATTCGATGGGAGAGCGGATCACCGGTCAGATCCTCGACCTGCAAACAGCGAACGACCGGCTCGAAGTGGAGATTGTGGTTCGTCGGCGAGCCGAACAGGAACTGCAAACGCGTAACGAAGAGTTGGCGGCGTTCAATCGTTTTCTCGCCGTCGCTGCGGATGATGAGGCGCCCGAGTCGGTCCTCGATCATGCGTGTCGCGAGCTGTCGGTGATTCTTGGCCTGCCCGGTGGCATTGCGGTGCTGGTCGACGAACTCGACTCGTCGCTCAAGGTGGTGGCCCAGATTGGCACGCACGAGCGCGCCTTGGCGGTGGGAACGATGATCGACATGGGACGTTTGGCGGACCTTCGCCGCTTCCTCAACGCTGGGGAGCTAATTGTTGCGCGCGACGTGCGTGGAGACGCGCGGTTCAAGAATGTCGCGGAGCTGTTTTCGCCAACAGGCGTTACCGCGCTCATCGCCTTGCCGCTGGCCGTACTCGGCGTCACCGTTGGCGGAATCGTGCTGACGTCTCCCACGGAGCGCTCGTTTACGGACGCGGAACTCGCGCTGGCCGTTGGTGTCGCCGCGCAAGCGGGTAGCGCGCTGTCACGTCATCGCGCACGGACGGCCGAGCGCATGCTGCGCGCCGCGATCGAGCAGATTCCGGAAAGTGTGGTGATGACGGATCCCTTCGGCCGAATCGAGTACGTGAATGCGGCATTCGGCGCGTTTACCGGATATGCACTCGCTGAGGTGTTCGGGCGTGGAGCGCAGATGCTCCGGAGCAACGATCACGGCGCGGATTTCTATGAGGGGATCGAGCAGGCACTCCGCTCGGGAAAAGCGTGGCAGGGCAGGTTGTCGAGCAGGCGAAGGTCGGGCGAACCATTCTTCGTCGACGCTGTCATCACGCCTGTCCGCAACGCACGCGGGGAGGTGTCCCACTACGTCGGCATCGGGCACGACGTCACGCACGAGCTGAAGCGCGAGGAACAGCTTCGACATTCGCAACGGCTCGAAGCCGTTGGACAGCTGGCCGGCGGCATCGCGCACGACTTCAACAACATCATGGGCGCGATGCTCATGGAGCTCGAGCTTCTCGAGATGGAACAAACGGTGTCCGAGGAGCTCGTTGAGGGCATCCACAGTGTGCGCGCGTCCATCGACCGCGCTGCACAATTGACTCGACAGCTGCTCCTGTTCAGTCGCCGGCAGGCGATGAAGGTCCAGCCGCACGACCTGAATCTTATCGTCGCGGAGCTGCTCCGCATGCTGACGCGATTGCTTGGCGAGCACGTGCCCATCGACTTCGTGTCGAGTGCGCCGTTGTTCGTGGACGTGGATGCCGGCATGATCGAGCAGGTGCTCACGAACCTGAGCGTGAACGCGCGCGACGCTATGCCAACGGGCGGCCGGTTGACGATCGCTGTCGATCGTGTGGAATTCGATGCGGGGGCGGCAGAGGCGCAGCCGAATGCTCGCGTGGGAAGTTTCGCGCGCATTCGCGTCGAGGACACGGGTTCTGGAATGACCACCGAAGTGCAGCGACGCATGTTCGAGCCGTTTTTCACCACGAAGGATGTGGGGAAAGGCTCGGGCCTTGGACTCGCGACGACGTACGGCATCGTCGCGCAGCATAACGGGTGGATCGATGTCACGAGCGCTCTTGCCCGGGGCACCACGATCCAGATCTACCTGCCGATGCTTGAAGGCACGCCGGCGTACGTCGGCGTGCGATCTGCCCCATCGCGGCGTCGCGGCAACGAGATGATTCTCGTCGTCGAGGACGAAGAGGTGCTGCGATCCATGGTGTCGCGCGCGTTGCGCCAGCTGGGGTATCACGTCTTCGAGGCGGCGAGTGGCCCGGAGGCGCTCGCCATGTGGGGCGACCTCGGAGGGCGTGTGGACCTCGTTCTGACCGACATGGTGATGCCCGGAATTTCGGGCCTCGAGTTGACGTCGCGACTTCGGGCGCTGAAGAACGATGTCGAAGTGATTGTCATGAGTGGGTACAGCGTGGACCTCGTCCACGAAGGTGACATGGCCGTTCGTGAGGTTCATTTCCTCAGCAAGCCTTTCACGATCGCTGCGCTCAGTGAGATTGTGCGTTCCGCCCTCGATCATCCGAAGGCTGCGGCGATCGTGGACGCCCCCACCTGAAAGTCGTCGTGGACGCCGATGTGATCGTCGTGGGCGCGGGTCTCGCGGGGCTCGTTGCTGCCGCCGAGCTGTCGGACGCCGGGCGACGCGTCATCATCGTCGAACAGGAACCCGAGAGTTCACTTGGTGGTCAGGCCTTCTGGTCGTTCGGGGGATTGTTCCTCGTTGACTCGCCGGAGCAACGGCGGTTGGGCATTCGCGATTCCCGCGAGCTCGCACTGCAGGATTGGCACGGCTCGGCGGGCTTCGATCGCGATGAAGACCTCTGGCCGCGGCGATGGGCTGAGGCGTATCTCGATTTCGCCGCGGGAGAAAAACGCGCATGGCTGCACGGCCAGGGCGTTCGATTCTTTCCTGTGGTCGGATGGGCGGAACGTGGCGGCTCGTTAGCGACCGGGCATGGCAATTCAGTTCCGCGCTTTCACGTGACGTGGGGCACGGGTCCAGCCGTGCTCGAGCCGTTCATTCGCCGAGTTGAGGAGGGAATCGCCGCCGGGCACATTGCGCTGCGATGCCGGCATCGCGTAAATGCAATCGCGACGACAAACGGCGTGGTGAACGGAGTGGATGGTGACGTGCTCGTCGCGAGCAGCGTTGCACGTGGACGCGCCAGTTCACGCGATGTCGCAGGCGACTTCTCACTCCGTGCGCAGGCCGTGATCGTCGCGTCTGGCGGCATCGGGGGCAACCACGCGCTGGTCCGCCAATATTGGCCCGCGCGACTCGGTGCTCCGCCGGCGGGCATGCTCTCTGGCGTGCCGGAGCACGTGGACGGACGAATGCTCGCGATTGCCGAGGGTGCGGGCGGTCGCGTCATCAATCGTGATCGTATGTGGCACTACACTGAAGGCATCCAGAATTGGGATCCGGTGTGGAGTCGTCACGGCATTCGCATCCTGCCCGGCCCCTCCTCGCTGTGGCTCGACGCATTGGGCCGCCGATTGCCCGCGCCGTGCTTTCCCGGCTTCGATACGCTCGCGACGCTCGAGCACATTCTGCGCACGGGCTATGACTACAGCTGGTTTGTGCTCACGCAGAAGATCATCGAGAAGGAGTTCGCGCTCTCAGGCTCCGAGCAGAATCCCGATCTAACAGGCAAGAGTATTCGGCAGGTACTCGCCCGCGTATTGCCAGGTGCGACGCCTCCCGTCGAGGCGTTCAAGACGCACGGCGTCGACTTCGTGGTCGAGCGCTCGCTCGCGGACCTCGTGCGCGGCATGAACGCAATCACTGGCGACGAACGCATCAACGCGACCGAGCTCGAACGCGTGATCCGCGCACGCGATTCGCAGCTCGAGAATCCGTACGCGAAGGACGCGCAGATTACCGCACTGCGCGGCGCACGGGCCTATGTAGGTGATCGCCTCATTCGTGTCGCGAAGCCACATCGGATTCTCGATCCCAAGGCTGGCCCACTCATCGCGGTCCGATTGTCGATCCTTACCCGCAAGTCGCTCGGCGGGCTCGAGACGGATTTGTCGTCGCGCGTGCTGGGCGCTGATGGCGCGCCTGTGCCTGGGCTGTATGCGGCCGGTGAAGTGGCCGGGTTCGGCGGCGGCGGCATGCATGGGTACCGGTCGCTTGAAGGGACGTTTCTCGGGGGCTGCATCTTTTCAGGGCGAGTCGCGGGACGAGCGGCGGCAGCTGCGCTATAGGCCTCACCGCGCTGAGAACCGCAGCCTTGGGCTGGAGCCCAAGCTGCGTTGCCCTCCGAGGCGCAAACGATTCACGGCGCTCGTACACAGATGGGCACAATAGTGGCGAGGTTGCGCCTGTCACCGATCAGGTAACCGCTGACGAGCGCCGGCTAGTTCGCTGAGCTCCGGCGTACACGCGTACGCCAGCTAAATTGCGTTATGGCAACAAAGTTGGAAGCGAGTCCAAGCGAAGAGCTGGCGAACTCGCTCACGCATGGCTTCGGACTGGCGCTCGCGCTGATCGCGGCACCCATCCTGATCGTGACGGCCGTCGCGACGAACGACGCATGGCGCATCGTCGCGGTGAGCATCTATTCCGCGACGCTCATCATGCTGTACGCGGCATCGACCATCTACCACTCGGTGCGTCGCACCGCGCTCAAGGAAGCCATGCAGCGGGTCGACCACGCGGCGATTTATCTGCTCATCGCGGGCACGTACACACCCTTCACGCTCATCAGCCTGCGCGGCGCATGGGGATGGAGCCTGTTCGGTGTTGTGTGGGGGCTCGCACTCATCGGCGTCATTCTCAAGAGCCGGTTCGGCGCGCGGCTGCCGGCCCTGTCGACGTGGATTTACCTCGCGATGGGATGGATCATCGTGATCGCGTTGCGCCCGCTGTCGCTGCACGTCGCCCCCGGCGGGTTGCGCTGGCTGGCCCTGGGCGGGGCGCTGTATACCGGGGGCGTGGTGTTCTATGTCTGGGAGCGGATTCGCTATAGTCACGCCGTGTGGCACCTCTTCGTGCTCGGCGGCAGCATGGCGCACTTCGCAGCCGTGCTGTGGTATGCGCTCCCTCCGCAACCGAACAGCTGATTGCTCTCTGGCCACGCCCCGGGCGATCCTGTAGCTTGTCACGCGAGCGCTGAGAATTTTCTAAGCTTGCGCCACGCGAGCGGGAACTCACCTCGGAGGTGGACGGCGATGACGCCACGACCCCACGCGCTTTGCTGATGCGCACCTTTCGCGACGACCTGCAAGACGCCCTGGGCGGCGCTTTCGTAATCGAGAGCGAACTCGCTCGCGGCGGTATGGCTCAGGTATTCGTCGCCGAAGAAGTAGCCCTCCGCCGTCGGATCGTGGTCAAGGTGCTGGATCCGGACCTCGCCGCCAGCGTGAATGTCGAGCGATTCAAGCGCGAAGTCGCGCTCACGGCGCGACTGCAGCACCCGCACATCGTGCCCATTTTCTCCACTGGCGAGGCGCACGGGCTGCCCTTTTACACAATGCCCATGGTCGCGGGCGACTCGCTGCGCGCGCGAATCGATCGCGACGGTGCCCTGCCCGTCTCCGAGGCCGTGAGTATCCTGCGCGACATCGCGTTGGCGCTCGAATGCGCACACGCACACAACGTCGTCCATCGCGATATCAAGCCGGACAACGTGCTCATTGCCGGTCGCAGTGCGATCGTCTCGGACTTTGGCGTGGCCAAGGCCGTAAGCGATTCAACAAAGGCGGCCAGCCGTCATAGCGTGACGTCGGGCGGAACGCGCAGCAAGCGAAACCTCTCGGGCGAAATCACGACGCTCACGTCGCTCGGGATGACACTCGGCACGCCGGCGTACATGGCTCCAGAACAGGGCGCCGCAGATCCCGGCATCGACTTTCGCGCCGACCTCTATTCGCTCGGCGTCGTGGCGTACGAGATGCTCGCCGGCCGCACGCCGTTCGGCAATCGGTCTGCCATGGCGTTGATCGCCGCGAATATCATGGAGGAGCCCACACCGATCGACTCGCTGCGGAAGGGCATTCCGTCGGCGCTCACATCGCTCGTGATGCACTGTCTCGAAAAGGATCCGGCCAAGCGCATCCAGAGCGCGACGGAATTGCTGAACAGGCTCGCAACGATCGGCTCAGCGATTGGTGGATCGAATTCTGTCGTGCGCGCCGCCTCCGAAGAGCATACGCGCTCGGTCGCGGTACTCGCCTTCCGCAACATTAGCGGCTTGCCGGAGAACGAGTATCTCTCCGATGGCATTACAGAGGAGATCCTCAACGTTCTCGCGCGGGTGCCCGAGCTCCGTGTCGCAGCGCGCAGCTCGTCGTTTGCCTTCAAGGGACGCGACATCGACATCAAGGAGATCGCGCGGCAACTCGGAGTCCGCACGGTGCTCGAGGGCAGTGTGCGCCAGTCGGGCATGCGACTGCGCGTCACAGCGCAACTCTCGAACGCCATCAATGGGTTTCAGATGTGGTCCGAGCGGTACGATCGCGAGCTGTCTGATGTCTTCGCGATCCAGGAAGAGATTGCGGCGAGCATCGCGTCATCGCTCCAGGTCGCACTGTTCGACGCGAGCGGTGAGCACGTTGCGACACCGGCGCGCCGAGCATCGACGGATGTCGAGGCGTATGAGTTGTATCTCAAGGCGCGCCACTTCATCGACCAGCGCGTTGACGGGATGTGGAAGGCGATGGACTTCTATCGTCGCGCCGTGGAGCGTGACCAACGATTCGCGCTCGCGCATGCCGGTGTGGCCGAGGGGTGGCTCTTTCTCACGTTGTACAATGCTGTTCAGCCCCATGAAGGCGCGCCCAAGGCGCGTGCGGCCGCGCAGCGCGCGCTCGAACTCGAGCCGAGCCTGCCCGAGGCGCTCATTGTCCTGAGCAATGCGAGTCTCTGGTACGATTGGGATCGTGACGAATCGATTCGCCTGATCGAGCGCGCGTTGCACTTGAAGCCGAGCGATCCGCTCGCGCACACGGCGTCTGCGTACTATCTCGCATCACTCGGCCGGCATGAAGAAGCTGTCGAGCGTGCGCGTTATGCGGTGGAGCTCGATCCTCTCGGGACTGCGGCGCGGAGCAACCTCGCGATCATCAACTATCTCGCGATGCACTTCGAGGATGCGATCGCGTCCTGCCAGGAAATTCTTGCGGTGTCGCCGCAGAATAGCGACGCGTATCGCTGGCGCGCGCTATCGCAGTTTCATCTGGCGCAGCGCGACGAAGCGTTCGTGTCCATCCAGGAAGCCGTGCGTCTGTCGAGACGCCATCACTGGCCGTTGGCCAATCATGCGGCGATGCTCGCGCGGACGAAGCGTCCTGACGAAGCGCGCGCCATTCTCGCCGAGCTCGAGACACGCTCGGCGAAGGAGCCCATTCCGGCACTTGCACTCGGTCTCGTGCACTACGCACTCGGGGAGCTCGACGCGTTTTTCGCGCTGCTCGACAAGTCCATCGACGCGCGGGACGTGTGGCTCATCCTGCTCAACGTCGATCCCGGATTTGCCGCACTGCGGGAGCATCCGCGCTTTCGCGCGGCGGTTGCGCGGATCGTTCCTCGCGCCGGTTAGCTACTCCACCAATCGGCGCCCGCGCTTCGGCAGCGGTTCCGCTGCGTGCAAGAGTTCGCGAAACGTGTCCTCGCGCAGCAGCACAAAAACTCAGGCACCCATCGTGCCTAACTCATTGGCAACTTTCTTCCACCGTGGATGAGGACGCAAATGAACAAGAGAATCAGACGGAAGCGCGTGCGACGCATGCTCCTCGTCGAGCTTGCTGTCCTCTTTCGCGAACCGGCCGATGCCATCGTGTGGCTCGAGACGCCGCTCGAACAGTTCGAGGGCCGAACGCCGCGCGAAACAATCGCCGCTGGTGAAGTCGAGCGCGTGACGCTCCTCCTCGACGAACTCAACACGGCAGCGCGCAAGTCCGGCAAGCTGGCGTAACCCGAACTCTGCCATATGGCCCCATTGGTGCACTGCTCCCGGTCATGGCACTCCGGAAGTTTCTCGACAGCGACGGCATCCTCTGGAAAGTTTGGGAAGTGATTCCGCACTCGGTGGAGCGTCGCAAGCTCCGTGAGCGTCGCATTGCGCCGCGAGACGCTCACGACCGGCGCATTCGCCACGAGGCGCGTTTGCGCCTCAGTGATGGCGAGTCGGATGGCTGGCTGGTATTCGAAAGCCGCGACCAGAAGCGACGCATGCGCCCAATCCCGCGTAACTGGTTCACGGAGTCCGACACCGTGCTCGAATCAATGTGCGCGCGAGCCGACTACGCGCGTCCAACGCAGCGGCTCATCGAATAGCAGCCGCGCAACAAAACCTATCCGCCGCAGGACGCGAGCAGACGTCGCGCAGTGGGTGATGACGGGAATTGCAACGTTGCCGCCTTCGCGTGGACTTTCGAGCGCTTGCAATCGCCGCGTCCAAGGTAGAGCTGCGCGAGCCGCGCGTGAATGCGATAGCTGCCCGGATCAATCGTCGATGCGCGTTCGAGCGATGAGGCTTTCGAGCTGGTGGCGTAAATCGACATCGCGAGCAGTTGTGCGCTACTGCGTGCCACGATGAGCCCACCCACGGCAGCCACGAATACAAACGCAATCAGACGCCGAGGCAGCGTAAGCTCGATAGCGGAACGTTCGCGTGATGGCGGCGCGAGTGCACCCAGCAGCGACCATCCAACGAGTGCGCCAATGGGAAGCAGCAGCACGGCGTCGAACGCTCCGACGATCAGAAGCACAACGAGCGTCGCGAGAAACACCGCGGCGGTGAACCTGGTTTCCGTATCGGCGCCGTCGCGCAAGCCGCGCATTCCATCCGCTAGCAATGCCAACACCGCGAGCCCGATCAGGGCAAGCGCAAACGGCCCGCGCTCCGACAGAAACGTCACCCAATCACTACTCGGCCACGGATTCGACGTCATGCCCTCCTGTCCGAGCGACGGATCATTCTCCGATGCGAATTTGGGATAGATCACCGGCCAGTTGCCTGGTCCAACGCCGAGGAGTGGATGACGGAGCGTCATCTTGAGTGAGTTGCCGTATTGAATCAACCGCCCATGTCCGCTGCCGCCCTTGTAGTTCACGATGCTGTGCGCCGTGTCCGCATACGGCGAGTCGCTCTTCCAATCGAGCGTATTCGGGATCACGAGTGCGGCCGCCGCGCCCGCGCCCGCGGCGACAAGCAGCACGACGACGCGCATCGGCTTCAGAGAGCCGTCACGCCGGCGCAGTGCGATGATCCCCGTTACCAGCAGCACGATCACGCCGACGACGAGCGCGAGCCACGCCGCTCGACTGCGAGACAAAATGAGCGCCCCAGACACGAGGGCGAGTCCACCGCACCATCTCGCGAGTGACTCTCGCGTGGGCGCTCGCATGCCGGAGAAGAGCAAGGCCGGTAGCGTGATCACGCACAGGTGCGCCATGAAGTTGCGATTACCGAATGTGCCGCCCGGGGCGCGATTCAGGCTGAAGAGATCTGTCTTCACGCCATACGCCTGGAGCAATGCAGTCACCGCACCGACGACACCAGCGAGCGCCAGCGCCGCCACCAGCGCGCGAGCGTATCCCGCGCGCGAGAGTGTGCGCGCACACCAGAAGCACGCTGCACCAGCGAGGGAAACTGCGACCGCACGCCCCGCGAGCCACCAGTTCGTCGCAAACACCGCCGACACCACACCGAGCAGCAGCCACAGCGCGAGCAGCTGATCCGCTCGGCCAAGCGATAGCCGCTTGGCGCGCGCAAGGCACAGCAACGTGACGATGAGTGCAGTGATACTCACCGCCAGCTCCTTCGGCACGAAGAAGCGATCGAGGTCGAATGTCTTGTACGGCGCCGCGGAGAGAACAACGGCGATGGCGCCAGCCTGGAGAACCCGGAGTGCGACGCGCCGTTCAGTTTGCGGCATGCGTTGGGCGGCAGGTGGATTCGCCCTGATCGTGGAACCCATTCGCGTCGACCGGAATGAAGTCCCACCGATAGCGATTGGCCAGGAGCGACAGCTTGAGGAGGCCGAACGTATCGGACGAATGCGCTTCGCTGCCGGGCAGAATCTTCTTGAGCGTATACCGATGCGCTCCACCCGTGCCAACCACGAACTGCC
>JBDTXZ010000027.1:0-13036 GCA_040005935.1 bacterium
AGCACGATGCTTTCAATGACCCCGGACTTGATGTAGGGCCGGCACATGTTGGGCAACGAGAGACCAGTGACCTTCACATCGGTGCGGCCCGATTGCTTGACCGCTTCAGCGGCGCCAGGCACCGCCGGCGCAGCAATCGCCATGATCACCTTCACCTTTGGATGGACCTTGAGCACCGTCTGCGTTTCCGAAAACGCGCGATCGCGATCGCCTTCGCTTGGCTGAATGGCCACGAGGGTCATTCCAGGGTACTTCGCGGCGAGTCGTTCCTTGATGAACTTGATCCACTCGTTCTGGTTGGCCGCGCTAAGACTCGCAGTGATAATGGCGAATTCACCCTTGCCGCCCATGATACGCGCGGCTTCGTCGGTGAGCGTGTAGCCGATGCCTTGTGGCGTGGCCTGATTGACGAAGAAGTCGCGGGCGTTGGCTTCGGCGTCGGCATCCCACGTCACCACCTTGATGCCCTTGGCGCGCGCCTTACGCAGCACCGTGGAAATCGCCTCCTTGTTTTCCACGCTGACGGCAATGGCGTCGACACCGCGCGTAATCCACGCCTCGACCACCTCGTTCTGCTTGGCGGGATCGAGGTCGGTGGGTCCATCCCACAGCAGTTCGACACCAAGCGCCGACGCCGCTGAATCCGCACCCTTTCGCGCACTGATGAAATACGGATCGCCCTTGGCCTTCGGCATCATCGCGATTACCGGCTTGTGCGCGCCAGGCGCGGTGGCAGTCGTTGCCCCCGCCGACGACGGCATCTCGACAAACTCGCCGCCGCGCAACCCTCGCCGCATCGAACCAACCAACATCCAGTTGCTTACCGCGACGATCAATGCCCCGGCGAGAATGACGACGCTGAGAACGGCTACCTGTGAGTTGCGCACTTCGGGCTGCTCCGTTGCGGTGGTGAATTGACTGGGTCGCGACGTGACCCGCCGTGTAAGCAAGTCGATCACGATGGTGCCGATGAGCAGGAGGCCAGTGAGAATGCCGGACAACTCGGCAGGTTGGCCGGTGAGCCGAAGGCCGTTCTGCAACAACACGATGCTGAACAGGCCGAGTACCGTACCGAGTATGGTTCCCCGTCCGCCAAAGATGGATGCGCCGCCGAGTACGACCGCGGTGATCGCCATCAATTCGTAGCCCGTGCCAGCGTCGGACTTCGCCTGCCCGAGATGCGCGACGTAGATGACGGCGGCGAGACTCGCGGCAAAGCCGGACACCAGATACACCGACGCGAGCTGTCGGCCGACGGGGATTCCCGCGTATCGCGCTCCCTCGGCGGAATGGCCGATGGCATACAGCGCTCGCCCGGCGATCGTTCGATGCAACCACCATGCGCCACATGCCGCCGCCACGATCAGTATCGGGAGCTGCATGGGGACTCGTCCTCCGATGTAGCCTTGGCCGAGTTTGAGGAAAGCGTCGGGAAATCCGGAATAGTGCTGAGTGCCGCCCGTTGCGCCCTCCGCAATGCCGCGAAACAGAGAAAGCGTTCCGAGTGTGACGATGAGCGGCGGGAATTTGAGCCGCGAGATGAGCACCGCGTTGAGCGCTCCGCCGCTGATGCCGAGTAGCAACGTGAGCGCGATCGCGAGTGGCACTGATACGCTGACGTCGTGCCAGAGATAGCCGAACACCACGGCCGCGAGACCCATCATCGACCCAACGGAGAGATCGATGCCACCACTCACGATGACCGGTGTCAGCGCGAGCGCGAGCAGGCCGACTTCGACGCTCAGGCGCGTGATTTCGAAGGCATTGCCGGCCGTCGCAAAGTTGTGGCCCGCCAATCCGAAGATCGTACATTCCGCGATAATGACGAGCACGAGTACCCACTCGTTGTTCGGAAACAAGCGCTCTGTGAGCGGCGCCCGCGCGCTAGCGTGTGGCAACGCGCGCGCTTCCAAGCCGGCTTCCATGTCGTGCAAGGCGAGCGAGTGTCGCGTCCGTGACGAGCGCGGCAAGAATGATCAGTCCTTGAATCGCCTTCGCCCAGAAGGGGTTGATGCCGACGTATGTCATGGCCGTGCCGATGGTGCCGAGCAACAACATTCCAATCAGCGTGCCGAGCACGGTGCCTCTGCCACCGGTAATCGCGGCACCGCCAACGACCACTGCCGCGACAGCCTGTAATTCCAAACCCGTTCCCGCGTTACTCGGCACCGTCGAGAAACGAACGGCGTTCAGCACCGCGCCGATTCCAACCAGCGCGCCGGCGAGCGTAAAGACACCGAGCGTTACGCGCGGCGGGTCGATGCCGGCGAGTCGGGCGGCTTCCTTATCCGAACCGACAGCGTAGACAGCGCGGCCCGCGCGAAGATTCCGAAGTGCCCATCCACTGATTACGAGTATCGCGACTGCCAGCAGGACGATGATCGTTCGCGCGGCGTCGGGAGGCAGGCCGAACCACTGAAAGTCCGCAGGGAGGTCCTGCACCCAGGCGCCTTCCGTTGCCCATCGTAGCGCGTCGCGCCATGCGACGAGCATTGCCAACGTAACGATGATCGACGGCAGGCCGAGCATGCCGACGAGCACTCCGTTCAATGCTCCCATGAGTGCTCCGATCGCGAGCACGATCAACGGCACGAGCACCATTGGAACGCCCGACTTTGCGAGCAGGCCCGCGGCGACGCTGCACACGGCGAACTGCGAACCCACAGAAATATCGATTTCGCCGACGAGAATCACGAACGTCATTCCAAGTGCGACCAGCAGCACCGGTGCGTTGTTGAGGGCGAGGTCGCGCATGTTGGCCGCGCTGAAAAACGACGGCGCCATGACCAGCATCGTGATCAGCACCGCAGCGAGCGCGATGGCGGGGGGTAGCTCGCGCGCGTGCCCGCCGATGCGACGCACGAATGACGCGATCATTGCGTGCCTCCCGCGGCAGCGAACGACGCGAACTCACTCGTCTCGCGCGCGAGCGCGCGGGCAAGTATGCGCTCGGGAGTCGCCTCGGCACGATCGAGCACAGTGACGACAGTGCCGCCGTACATCACGGCGATGCGATCGCTCATGCCGAGAATCTCGGGCATCTCGGATGAGACCATGAGTATCGCCACGCCCTGCGCGGCGAGCTCCATCATGAGTTCATGAATCTCGGCCTTCGCGCCGACGTCGATGCCTTGGGTGGGCTCGTCGAGCAGGAGCAAGATCGGCTTCGTGAGCAACCACCGGCTGAGCGCGACCTTCTGCTGGTTGCCGCCAGACAGTGTCGAGACGCGTGAACGGATCGACGCGGTCTTTACGCCGAGGCGCTGGACGTAGCTGGTTGCTACCTCGCGTTCCTGACGAACATCGAGCGCACCAAAGCGCGAGAGCTTCTTCAATGCGGCGAGTGTGATGTTCTCGCACACCGACATTTCGAGCACGACCCCATGAGCGCGCCGATCTTCCGGCACATACGCAATCCGTTGCGCAACGGCGTCGGCGGGCGATGCGATGCGCGTCGCGCGCCCGCACACAACGATCTCGCCCTCGTCGGCGGGCGTCAGCCCGAAGATCGTACGTGCAAGCTCCGATCGTCCGGCGCCGATGAGTCCCGACAATCCGACGATCTCGCCGGCGCGCACGCTGAACGTGACGTCATGCACGCCAGTGGCGCGGCAGCCAACGCCACGCAATTCGAGTACGGTGTCGCCAAGTGGCACGGAGCGCTTCGGGAATACGGATGACAGCTCGCGTCCGACCATCATCTGAATAAGCTGGTCCCTGCTCACCTCCGACATCGTGCGCGTCGCGATCGTATTCCCATCGCGCAGCACGGTGACGCGATCGGCGATGACGGGCAACTCCTCGAGGCGGTGCGAGATGTAGATCATGCCGACGCCGTCCGCCCGCAGCTCGCGAACGACGCGAAAGAGGTTATCCGCATCGTCCTTGGAGAGCGACGCCGTGGGCTCGTCGAGAATGAGCACGTTTGCGTTGGCGCCAAGTGCGCGCGCGATCTCGACGAGTTGTTGCTGGGCCATACCGAGATCGCCCGCTGACGCTTCCGGATCGATGTGCGCGCCAACGCGCGTGAGGAGCTCCACCGCTCGGCGATTCCGCTCTCGCCAATTGATCGTGCCCAGCCGGCCCGTGGTCTCGATGCCGAGTGCGATGTTCTCGGCGACAGTCAGCTCGCCGAACAGCGCTGGCTGCTGATAGATGGCGGCAATGCCGAGCGACTTTGCCGATCGCGGGGTAAGACGTGAGAGGACGTCGCCGCGCAATGTGATTTCACCGGCGTCGGGTTGTACCGCTCCGGTGAGGATCTTGATCAGCGTGCTTTTGCCCGCCCCGTTCTCGCCGACGAGCGCGTGGACTTCGCCAGCGCGAAGCTCGAGTGATGCGCAGGTGAGTGCGTGCACGCCGGCGTACGCCTTCGCGATGTTCGTCGCACGGAGGACGACGGCGCTCATCGTGTCATCCCGCACTCGCACAGCGAGTGCCGGGATCTACCCTGCTTGCGCAGAAGCAGCCAACCGTTGAGCGAAGGGAGATCCCGACACTCGCTCGCTGCGCTCCCTCGTGCGGGATGACAGCCCCAAGGTTCATCATCGCAGAAATGCCGCCGCCTGACCACCATCGACGTTCACGATCTGACCAGTCGTCTTGCTGAAGTCGCCATTGAGGAACGAGGCAATCGCGCGAACCTGGCTGTCGAGCGTCACGGGCTGTCCCGTAAGCGTGCGCTTCGCGTAAAACGCGGCGAGCTTGTCGCGAAGCGCCTCGGTGCTCTCTTCCGGATCGTGCGCAATGGCATACTTCGAGAGGGACGCCAGCACGCGCTCGCGCGGGAACATCGATGATCCTTCGATCACGGTCGCCGGCGCTACACCGTTCACGCGGACGAGCGGTCCGTAGGCCACCGCCAACTCTCGAACAAGATGGTTTGCCGCCGCCTTGCTGGTATCGTACGCAAACGATCCGGCTTTCGGCACGACAGCGTTGACGCTCGTCGTAATCACGAGTCCTGCCTCGAGGCCCTGTGACTTCCAGATGCGATAGGCCTCATCTGCGACGAGATAGGGCCCCGTCACGTTGATGGCGAACGCGCGCGCCCACTCGCTATCACCAACGATGCCGTTCTCGTCGGGATTCGGGTAGTAGCCCGCAGTGACGACGACCTGATCCACGCCGCCATACGCCAGGATCGCATCGCTGAACGCGCGGCGAATCGCCGCACGGTCGGTCATGTCTGCACCAAGCCCGATGGCTTGTCCCGCGGCGGAAATCCCCGTGCCTGCGACGCCAATTCCCATTCCTACCTTACGTTGAACGTCGCCAGCAGCGGCCACGGCTCCTGCTTCATCGCGATCCACCGCAACGACGCTCGCGCCTTCGCTGACGAGTCGCGCGAGCAGGCCACGTCCGATGCCGCTGCCCGCACCAACGACCACCACCACCTGGCGATCCAACGGCTTCTCCGCCGGCATACGCTGGAGCTTTGCTTCTTCGAGCAGCCAGTACTCGATGTCGAATGCCTCCTGGCGATCGAGTGCCGTATAGCTGCTGACGCGTTCTGCTCCCCGCATCACGCCAATGGCAGCGTTGTAGAATTCCGCCGTCACTCGGCTCTCCGACTTCGACTTGCCCCACGCGATCAGGCCAACGCCGGGAACGAGAATGACGCTCGGTGAGGATACGCGAATCGCTGGCGAATCGGGGCGCTTGCACTGCGTGTAGTAGCTCGCGTAGTCAGCGCGGTACTGCGAAAGCCCCGTGTCAAGCACCTGTTTGAGCGCATCGACATCAGCGCCTGCCGGATTCCAGGCCGCGTACAGCGGCTTGATCTTCGTGCGCAAGAAGTGGTCGGGACAGCTCGTGCCCAATTCGGCGAGACGAGGCGCGTCGTTCGAATTGACGAACTCGAGAACTTCGTCACGCATCTCGACAGTCGCGATCTGCCGCTTTTCCGCGCTCACCTTGCCGCGAAGCCAGGGGAGCAATTCCGTGAGCACGCGCTCGCGCTCTGCGCGTGCCAACGAGTGCACGCGCGCACCGCCAAAGTCCGCCACACTGGCCCGCGCGTCGAGAAAGTCCTGCGCCCGATGAATCAGGTCGAGCGTCAGCTCGTAGCATTCCTTATCGTCGTTCGCCCAGTTGATGAGCCCGTGCTGGCCGAGGATCGCACCCTTGGCATTGGGGTGCTCACGGCAAACACGCTCCAGCTCTAAACCCAACTCGAAGCCCGGACGTTGCCAGTTCGTCCAGATTACGTCGTCGCCATACACTTCGCGCGTGAGCGCCGGCCCGTCCTTCGCCGTGGCCAACGCGATGACGGCGACCGGATGCATGTGGTCGACGTGCGCGAACGGGATGTAGGCGTGCAGTGGCGTGTCGATGCTCGCCGCGGTCGGGTTCTGGTTGAAGGTGGTGTACGGGTACATCCCCACCATCGCGTCTTCCGCCGGCGTCTTTGGTCCGCGCGCTTCGTACTTCTCGTACAGCGTACGCAGGCCGAGCACGCGATCGAGATAGAGGGATGCGAAGTTGCCTTTGGTCGCCGTGCGCAGATCACCACCGGAGCCCTTCACCCACAGGACCCGCGTTGGGTCGCCAGTGAGCGGATCCGTCACCTCGATTTTGGACGAGGTATTTCCGCCGCCTGTATTCGTGATGCGAGCGTCCGCGCCGAGAATGTTCGAGCGGTAAATCAGACGCTGCACCGGATCCATCGCCGAAGCGACAGCATCGTCCCACCGGTTGCGCAGATAATCGTTCGTCGCGGCGCCCTTGGCGTTGGTTGTTTCGTCGGCTGGGGTCGCGATGGTCGTCGTTGTCATCTAGTGCCTTCTGGTCAGAATCGATGATTGAAAAACAATGTGCAGGGGTGAATGCAGCCGGTGGACGCAACGTTCTCGTGATGTGTCATCCTGCAGGAGCGGAGCGAATGTCGGGATCTGCTCTTCGTCCACCTCGGCCTGCTTCGCGGATCGTACGTCAGGTCCCGACACTCTCTCGCTGCGCTCGCTCCTGCGGGATGACAGAGTGTTGCGTCGACCGGTCGATACTGCCGGTCGTTCGCTTCGCTCAGGACGACAAACTGCTGCGCTCACTACAACAGAATTCGCGAATGGCCGTCGAACCGCGAGCAACGTCACGGACGGAGAGGCCGTTCGGTAGACACCCGAGCGTGCGTGCCTGGACGAGCAGGTTGCCCAGCACCGTCGCCTCTGCTGGTCCAGCCAGAATGCGGCGGCCGGAGCGATCCGCCGTGAGTTGGTTCAGAAAGTCATTCAGCGCCCCACCGCCGACGATGTGCACGTCGTCGATATGCAAGCCACTCACGGAGTCCAGTTGATCGAGCGCCTCGGCGTGGCTGGCGGCAAGGCTCTCGAGAATGAGTCGCGCCGTCTCTCCGTGCGAGGCGGGTGCCCGCACACCGGCGTCGCGACAGGCGCTGGCAATCCGTGCACCCATCTCTCCTCGTGCGACGAAACTGGGCGCATTGAGATCGATGGTACCGCCCATTGATGGCGCGGCGACTGCCGCGTTCAGGAGAACATCGTGCGAATACGTCGTGCCCTGCCCTTCCCACTCTCGACGACATTCCTCCAACACCCACATGCCCGCGCGATTCGTCAGGAACCGCACGGTCCCATCGATTCCTGCTTCGTTGGTGAAACTCGCCTCGCGTGCCTCACGCGTCAGCACCGGCTCGGCCAACTCGGCGCCTACCAGCGACCACGTGCCCGAGCTGATGAAAGCCCACGCGTGATGCCCAGTCGCGGGAACGACCGCCACGGCCGCGGCGGTATCGTGCGCACATGTGGCGATCACGACCGGGGGCTCGTGCACACCGCGGGGAACCAGTTCCGGCAAGAGTGGCCCGAGGACCGTTCCGCATGGAACGATTGGTGGCCATCGATGCTCATCGTCGCCTATCGCGGCGAGTAGATTCGCCGACCACTCACCAGTACGCGCGTCGACGAGCTGTGTCGTGCTTGCCATCGTCGCTTCGGCGACCTTCGTACCCGACAGCAGGAACAGGAAGTACTCTGCGATGAGCAGTCGCACCTGTGTCTTACGCACGACTTCGGGTTCGTCCTCGATGTCGGCGACGATTTGCGGCAGCGTGTTGAACGGAAGGAATTGAATTCCCGTACGATCGTACAGCGCGTCTGCGCCGCCAGCGAGGCGAATGGCTGTCTCGAGTCGTCCCACGGTGCGCGGATCGCGATACGAATACGGAAGCCTCAATCGTTTGCCTTCCGCGTTGAGCGGGACGTAATCCACCGCCCACGAGTCAACCGATATCGAGCGCAGTGGCCGACCGTGTGAGAATGCGGTCGCCAGGGCGGTTTGGATGTCGGCCCACATGGCGTCGACGTCCCAGAACAGGTGACCGTCGCGCTCGAGCAATGGCGTCCGGAAGCGACTGATCTCTTCCATCCGCATGACCGTGCCGTCGAGCGTGCCGATCACGGCGCGGCCGCTGGACGCTCCCAGATCAATGGCGAGATGGCTCCCCGCGTTAGACGGAGTCACAAATGCGTCGGCACATCTGACCGCGCGGTGGCCGGCCGCTCTATTGCTTTCTGGGCGCGATAGCCCGACGCGCGAAATGCGGCGACGGGGTCGAGTGCTCCGCCCCGCCTGCGGCGTGCTTCGGCGACGAGCGGTCGAACGTCCGTCTCAAAGGCGCGCTTGAGCGTGCGCTCGGCCATCATGACGTCGCCCGATTCCTGATGCGCGGCGAGCATGTCCGATGCAATGAGACATGCCTTGGCGTACGCCTGCTGTAGTTGATCCACCGTTTGCAGCAACGCCTCGATGGGATCCTTGAGATTGTGACTCTGATCGATCATGTACGCCGGTTTGAATCCTTGCAGGCGCTCGCGCTTTGCGAGCACGAGCTCATGAAAGATCAGGAAGAGCGTGTACGGCTTGATCGAGCCGGCGGTAAGATCGTCGTCGCCATACTTCGAGTCGTTAAAATGAAAACCGCCGAGCTTCTCCGCTCCCAGCAGCCGCGCGACGACCAACTCGACATTGGTGTTTGGAAGGTGATGGCCGAGATCGACGAGGCACTGCGCGCGCGTGCCGAGTGATTGTGCGAGGAGGAGCGACGAGCCCCAGTCCTGCACGACCGTGGCATAGAACGCTGGTTCATACGGCTTGTGTTCCGTAAAAAGACGCCAGTGTTCCGGCATTGCCGCGTAGACCTCGTGGAGGCATTCGCGAACGCGCTCGAAGCTTCCGCGAAGCGACATCTGGCCCGGATAGTTGGACCCGTCCGCGAGCCACACCGTAATGGCGTCAGCGCCCAGCGCCTTGCCGATCTCGATGACATGCCGGTGGTGCTCGATCGCCTGCCGTCGAACCGCCGCGCTGGTATTGCTGAAGGATCCGAACTTGTAGCTCAACGCCTGGCCGGGCTGATCCTGAAAGGTGTTGGAGTTCACGGCGTCGAAGGCGAGTCCCAGGCGTTGCGCGTCGGCCTTGATGGCGTCGATGTCCTTTGGCTCGTCCCAGGGGATATGGAGCGAAATGCGCGGTGCGGCGGCGGTGAGGCGGTGAACGAGCGCGGCGTCTTCCATTTTCTCGCGCAACGAGCGTGGCTCGCCCAATCCGGGAAAGCGCCCAAATCGGGTGCCTCCCGTGGCGAACGCCCAGCTGGGGAGCGCGACCTGGAATTCGAGTACGGCATCGACGAGCGCGTCTGCACTGAGCCCGTCGCGCTCCGCGCGCGCCGAGAACTCCGAAAAGTCCCGGTGGTGCTCACGCTCGATTGCCGAGTCTTGCTGAATGTCCGACAGTGCGATTGTCGAGTGGGCCATGAGACCGAATCAAATACGGGCGGGACCGTCGGCGAACGCGACCATGGCGAGTTGGACAGCTGCGCCGGTGGCTGCGTTGGGTGCGCGAGTTCGTGCACCTTTGTTCGATTTGCACTACTCTGTTCAATATTGACTTTACAGTGTACAATTTGCTTCGCGTTGTCACAAGACGTGACTTGACGACATGCGCCCTGGAGGGCGACGCGACTCTCGGCGTGCCGGGGCTCGTTTTGCGGTCAGTGCGCCTTGGCCACTTCCACCGCGTACACGTGGCGCTCGCCATCAAAGTTGCCTGTGAAGATCACCCACTTCTTGTCCGGGGTGATGGACCCGTTGGGTTCGACACCGCCGCGACCGGTGACGTAGTTGTGTTTGTCCATGTTGACGAGCTTCTCGCGTTTCAGCGTCCCGTCGGGCTGCACCGCAAACAGGTTGATCCACATCCCGTTCTTCGAGAAGGCGACCTGCGTCTCGTCGCCACCGTCGCCCATGAACAACGTGTTGTCGCGCGAGACGTTGTAGTGCACCGACCACGCATCGCGATCGACGGCGTATCGGGTCTCCCTGCCTGACGCGAGGTTTACACCCGCGATCCAGAACAGCTGACTGCGAGGCGTCTGGAGATCGAACCAGATCGTGCTGCCGTCTAAGCTCCAGAATTCGTGACCGGCAATCTCCATGTCCATCGTGCGCGCGTGGCGAAGGGTGTTCTCGGTGCCGTCGGTGCGGATGGTCCAGATGCGATCCACTTCGTGCCACGTCCCTTCGTGGCAATAGAGCAGGAGGTTCGGGTCGGTGGGCGAAAACTGCAGATGGTTGAGCGAGGCATATTGGTAGCCGAGCGTTTTCGCTTCGCCGGTCTTCAAGTTGGTGAAGACGAATGCCATACCGTCAGGATTGACGGCGCGACGGGCGAGTCCCTCCTCCTTGTTCACCGAGTACTGCTGCTCCGGCGTGAGCTCGTCGAGCTTCTTGCCAGGGAACATTCGTTCGAGCTGGGGACGTGGCTCTCGAATCGCAGGCCGCGACACTCGTCCAGACGGATCCTCGGCCGTGATCGTGGTCACCGTGTAGGTCTCGTCGGCGCTGATGAGGGTCCGCGCCGCGTTCGCGACTTTCCGCGTTTCCTTCGTGTCGAAATTGTACGCGAACACGTCGCCGCCGCCGATGGTGCCACGCGCCACGCGACGAGTGAAATAGACCTCTCGCGAGCGACGCGCCATGTACGCGCCGCCCGCCTGCGGCACCGCGACCTCCGCCCTGGGCGGTTGCTTACCCAGCGTCGTGAGGTCGAGCAGCATGATCCCGCTGGGACTATTGAAGATGAATTTGTCACCTTGAGGCGAGTACGCGTTGTCGTGGAAGTACAGCGTCTGGCTTCCGGGCTCGGTGGAAAGCCGAATAACACGGTGACCGGTTTCAGGGTCAATCCAGTCGGTGGGGACGTCATTGCCCGCGCGCGCATGCGGCGTTAAGCCGCACAGCAGACACGCAAGGAGGCGAATGCGATGATTCATTTGCTGTGCATGAGCGTGAGTGTGACCGGACCAGGGTGAGACGTCCGACGCGATCGTTTGCTCGTCGAGCGTAAGCGCGCGGAGCTCGCCGCCACGCTTGACGGTCACGCACGCCTTCGCATCTCGCGCAGCTCCGAGTTCTGCAGCGTCGTTAGCTGATCGAGCGACTCTGCTCGGCCGCTTCGAAGCGAGTCGAGGACATCGATCGCGCGCGTTACGGACTCCTGAACCTCGCCTCATTGGAGTGCGCTCCACGAGCTGTGTCGGGTGCTCGGGTAATCCCTCGTTCTCCATTGAGGAACGCCTCGGACCTCGGGTCAGCGACTCAACATGGCTGCCTGGGGTCGAGACCGCAAATCCGCGCTCCGCGCGTTTGCGCCGAGCTCTCACTCCATCGGAAGTCGCTGACTCCCGGCATAGGGGTCTCCATGCTAAGCAAAATCGCGAATCTGTCTGTCGGCGTCGTCAGCGTGCTCGCCATGTTGCCTATCGCCGGTGCACCGAACGGCCTGGTCAATTCGGAGATTGGGGCGCCGTCGCTGAGAGCCACCGGTTTGTTGGACGTTGCTTGCGTTCCCTCCGCGGTTACGCGAGGCGAGTATGTCTCATGCACTGCAAAGGACATTGACGGGCGAGCGATCTCAGTCCACTGGAGCTTCATCTCGTCGGAACCGACGCTCCCGTACGCCGTCAGCGACAGCGTATCGGCGGAGCGATGGAGTGGACCGATGGCGTTGAGTGGGTGCGTGACGGCATCGACGAACGACGCGCGCTCCGGCTCGGCGGTTATAATAGTTGAACCGCGCTCGTGGGCGTCAGCGGAGATTCGTATGGAGGTCGTTGATCGCGGCCAGGGTCCGTATGGAAAGGACATGAACTTCCGGCTGTTAGATCCGCCGAAAGATTTCTCCGAGTTGGGTGACACGAAATCGTCGATCACCTCCGCGAAGAATCTTGGGGACTTTTTTGAGAGGATCGCTGCTGGACCGAACGCGGGCTTGTACTACGCTATCGCCATCCCGCTGAAGGTGAAGATCGATGTCGCCATCAACAGGCCCGCGATGACGGCGGGCGGAGTGTGGTGGGCCATGCAGCCGGCCAAAAGACGTGCGTCGAGCGACTCACCGTATGCAGCGATGTCGTGCAGTCAGGAGGACGTCGTTGATCTGCTCACGCCTGTTGAACAGCACGAGGGCGCGCGGCAGTATCCATATTCGCACGTGTCGACGCTCAAGGCTCCCTATGAGCGGTTCATCACAACCGGCGTCGAACGGATGGTTCTGGCCAAGCTACCCACCCTGAGCGACTTCGTCCCGCTGGCGTCGATTGCCGAGGAGGAGGCGCCGATCGTGTCGGCGTCCATCACGCACGACCCGAAGTACAACCCGATTCGGCAGCCTCCCTGCGAATTCAAGTTCTGACGTCTTGTGGCGGCTCGACATTCGTGTTTGGGGGGCTACTCGAGCTCCGCTCGAAGAAGCATGCGAGCCTTCGCCCAGTCGCGCTCCACGGTGCGCGTGGTCCCTCCCAGCGCTTCGGCGATCTCATGTTCGGCGAGTCCGCCGTAAACCGGCATTCGACTGGGCGCTCGACTGGTCGACGAGCTTGAGATACACTTCGTGGACGAGCGCTGTCGTCACGAGGCTACCCGGCGCGCCATTCGCGGCGAGCCAGCGATGCGCGATGGCGCAGCTCCTCGTACAACAGCGGCGGGATCTGGTCGAGCGCTTCGCGGTTGCCGCTCCG